>JBDLJJ010000021.1:0-33001 GCA_039714435.1 Gemmatimonadota bacterium
TTTGCCGGTCGAAATCTCTCTTCGCCATCTCAGTGGGAGAACTTGCCCGGCCGGCTCTCTCCTCGCATGATCGCGGAGGTGTTCCCGGTCGGTGCAGGCCATAAGATGCTCCGATCATAGCTTTCGCGCGACTCTCAAGGAGATCCCCATGACGCGGCTCGGCGTGTCTTTTCTATCGGTATCTGTACTCACCCTGGGCTTTCTTGGTCTGGCGCCCCTGGAATTGTCTAACCCGGGCGTAGTCTTCGAGATGGAAATCACCGATCACTCCAAGAGCCCCCCGGTCGTATACGACACTGAGATCATGGCTGAAGGCACCAACTACAAAATGAGCATGACCGGCGGCCCCGCCGGAGGGGTGTTCGAAATGATCTTCCGGGGCGACCAGCGCGAAATGCTCATGGTCAGCCACGAAGAACGATCCTATTTCGTTATGAACGACGAGACGATCGCTGCCATGGCCGGCATGTTCGCGCAGGTGGCCGAGATGATGGAGCGCATGCCGGAGGCGCAGCGCGACGCGATGATGAAGGCGCAGGGAATGGGCGGTGCGGTGGAGACAGAGCTGCGAAATACGGGAGAAAAGGCCACCAAACAGGGCTATCCGGCCGTCAAGTATGAGATCCTGCAAGAGGGACGCGTCAGCCGCGACATGTGGGTGACCGACTGGAACAATGTCGAGGGAGGCGAAGAGGCGTATGCGGCCTTCGAGGGAATGGCCTCGTTCATGGGCGAGATGATGGAGTCTTTCAAGGGATTCGGTCCCATGGCGCAAATGGGAAGCGAGTTCGAGAAGATGAAGGAGATAAACGGTTTGCCGGTCGAATCACGAGACTACGACGAGGGCGGAACGCTTACCGGTGAGTCGGTACTCAAATCGGCCTCGCGCCGCACGATCGAGGCGGCGGAGTTCGAAGCTCCGGCCGGCTACAAGGAGCAGGACATGGGCGGGGGTATGTAGGAGAGGGATAGCCAAACTGCGCTAGCGGCAACCGCTAACGGCGTCCAGCGCGTTCGGATCTGTGTGGTCGATTCGTGGGATGTCGGCTGCCGACAGGAGGTGGTTGTACTTGAGGCCGCTGCCGGTGTTGAACAGGACGATACGCTCATCCGCACCCAGCCATCCTGCGCTGAGTAGCTCTTGGGCGGCTTTCCAAACGGCTCCTCCCTCCGGACAGGCGTATACGCCCTGTGTCCCGGCCAATTGTCGTACACCGGACAGCAACTCCTCATCGGTCACCGTCACCGCGGTTCCGCCGCTCTCGCGCAGGATGCGCAGCATGAGGAAGTCCCCGATCGCGGCGGGTACGCGCAGGCCAGAGGCGACCGTTGCCGCGTCCTGGAAGAACTCGGCGTGTTCCGCTCCAGCCTCGAAGGCCCGAACGATGGGGCAGCACCCCTCGGCCTGAACGACTACCATCCGTGGCCGTTCCGGGCCGATCCAGCCCAGCCGCTCCATCTCATCGAACGCCTTCCACATCCCGATCAGTCCCGTCCCTCCACCGGTGGGGTAGAGGATGACATCCGGCAGACACAAAGCACCTTTCGCAGCGCTCGAATCGCTTGAAGCAGCCACCATGTCAAAGGCCAGCTCGTATCCCATCGTCTTCTTGCCCTCGATACGGAACGGTTCCTTGAGGGTGGATAGGTCGAACCAGCCGAAGCGCTCGCAGCCCTCACGGACGAGTTTGCCGCAGTCGCTGATCAGCCCGTTCACCAGATACACGTGCGCGTCGGCCGCGGCTGATTCGATGATGTTGGCCGGAGGCGTGTCCACGGGCATGAACAGAAAGCATTCCAGCCCCGCCTTGGCCGCGTAGGAGGCCGCGGCCCCCGCCGCGTTGCCGGCCGATGGAAGAGCCACTGATGTCGCGCCCAGAGCCGCGGCCCGCGTGACCGCAGCCGACATTCCGCGCGCCTTGAAGCTGCCGGTCGGATTGAGGGCTTCATCCTTGATAAACAGGTTCCCGAAAGCCTCGAACTCTGCTCGCCGCGCGCAGCGGAGAAGCGGCGTACCGCCCTCTCCTAGCGAGATCGCCTCGGACGAGTGGCTCACCGGGAGTACTTCTTCGAACCTCCACATCGAAGTGCTGGCGCGGGCCCGGACGGCCTCGGGTGTGAATTCCTGCGCCAGGGCCTCCAGGTCATAACCGGCGAGCAGTGGCTTTCCGCACGTCTCGCACAGGTTCTGCAGAACGGTTGGATCGTGACCGGTTCTGCAGGCCGAGCATTCGAGTGAAGTGTGCATTCTCTTCCCGGTCGTGGAGTTGGAACGAACTACTCAGGATTACGCTGAGCTAAGCCAGAACGATGAGAATCCAGGCCGCAACCACCAGATCGAACGCCGCGCAGGCGGGCGGAAACCAACTGGCGACGCGGGTACTGATGAGCCGGAGGTCGTGCAGCCAGTCCCACAGGCCGTGCAGCGCGTAGCCGGCTCTCAGCCATACGATGGATCCGGTCGCGCCCATATAGGCCAGTACGAAGACGGCGGCCGCCAGCGCTAGCTCGAAAAGTGCGGTCGTGGCAGAGGATTTCTGAGCCAAGAGCGCGCCCGGGTACGTGCACGCGGTCAGGGCCAGGAAAAGGGCCAATGCCAGGTGTCCGGTCTCCGCCAGCGGCCCGTGAATCGACGCCATGGCCGCGGCGGCCGCAGTACCGCCCAGTAGTACGGGTCGCAGCTTCAGGAGGTGACTACCCTTCCAGGTGTACCGGAACCACGCTCAGGCCTCTCGCGGCGCCGAGGGATTCCAGATAGCGGTCCATTGTGCCGTGATGGCCCATGAGAAACCGGGACATGAAGCGGAACAGGGGGTTGTACACGGAACCGTTCTCGGTGATGGTCACTCGGGTGCCGGCTTCCGTTTCCGCCAGCTCGTATGTCCAGGTTCCCCCGAAGGGCATCCCTTCGTCCAGAATCCGCGTTACCAGGCGCGACGGAGAGTTCTCTTCGATGATTACGAGAGGAAGCTCGCCGCTCGTCTGCACGTGCTTCCAGGCTTCACGGCCTTCGTGATCGGGTAGCCGCTCCGATCTGCGCACGTCGGGCCACCAACTTGAATACGCCTGAAAGTCCCTGACCAGTGACCACACGGTATCGGCGGGCAGGCCCAGGTCTACGTAGCTGGTCGCTGTATGGTCTTCCGGGAGCACACTCCCGACACCTATCGGGACGAGGACGACTAGCGAGAGGGCGACGAGCACCAGAACAATCCATCGCTTTCTCAATTCTCAGACCCTTCCTGAGGGGTGGTAAGGTTCACGCTCGCTTGGCCAGCAGGTTCTCAGGTGTCTCGTTTGTCCGCATCGACTCAGCGGCCAGCTCGATGGCGTCGAGGATCTTCGTGTAGCCGGTGCAGCGGCACAGGTTGCCCGACAGCGCCTGCTTGATTTCGTCGCGAGTCGGCTGGCCGTTCTGCTCCAGTAGGCCGTACGCGCTGCACAGGATCCCGGGCGTGCAGAACCCGCACTGCGCAGCTCCGGTTAGATCGAACGCGTCCTGCAGAGGATGCGGATCCGCCCCACCGGCCAGGCCCTCGATCGTTCGTACTTCGCGGCCTGCCGCCTCCTGGACGGGAAGAATACACGACAGAATGGCTTCGCCGTCGAGGAGCACCGTACAGGCGCCGCAGTCTCCCTTGTCACAGCCCTGTTTGGAACCGGTGAGTCCGAGACCGTATCGTAGAGTCTCCAGCAGGGTGAAGTGCGACGGCACACCCACTTCGGCGGTGTCGCCGTTCACCTTGAGACGAACAATTTCTTTCATACCGATCTATTCTAGAATCGCGAAGCGGTTGGCAGCGTCGTCACTGGAGTATATGAACATACCCGGCTGGTGCGGTATAGTGGAGCCTTTCTTGGCGAGCGGCCGGCATCGGAGCCGGCACTTGAGCCTTTTCATCGTGTAGGCAGCGCGCATGAGAATACTACGAACAGGAAACACATGGATGCTGGCGGTCGCGGCGCTGGTGGCGGGATCGACCGCTTCGGCCGGGATCGCGGCCCAGGACACTAACGCCGACCAAGGGCTGCGAATTGATCGCTGGTTGATGTCCGACCCGATCGCAGTGGATTCGGTCGACCCGTCGGGAGAGGCCAAGGTTCTGTCGGGCGCCGGAGAGTTCGGCGTGCTTCCCAGGCGCGGACAAGAGATCGCCGACACGCGCTGGACGCTGGTGCGGACGGACTCGGCCGCGGAATCGATCCGCCTGGACTCGCTTGTTCGATACGTCGTTGAGCCGGCAGCGGCGGGCGCCTTCAGAGCGGTGCGCGACAGCGTAGATGCTCCGTACGTGGTGTTTGCGCATACATACATCCGATCGCCGGAAGACCGTAACGTGAGGGTGGATTGGCACTCGAAAAGCTGCTCGCTGACCGACCTTCGCCTGAACGGAAGCCGCGTTCACGGTGAGGTGGAGCTCAAGGGCTCCGGTACCGGCTCGTGGCTTCAGGGACTGACCGCCGAGGTCCGACTCGCAGCCGGATGGAACACTCTCCTGGCCCGTTTCCAGGTTCCGGAGGCGCTGCCCGAGACTCCAGAGGCCTGCGGTATGCTCAACATCAGGTTGCGGCCGGCGTATGAGGGCAGGAGTACTCTGGACGGGATCCGGGTGCAGGGCTCGCGTCCCCACGGACAGGTGCGGACAGGACCCGAGCCGTGGGTCGTGTTCGGATGGCTGCGGCCGGTCCGAACCTGGCGAGCAGACCGTCTCACGATCGACATCCCGGTGCCAGTGACGCTGTGGAGCCGCGCCGTGCTGGACAGCGTCCGACTGCGGATTCGTGGACCGGACACGGATGAGCGGATGACTTTGCGTGATCTTCATATCGGGCGCCCAGATACGGCCGCGGTGCGGATACCGTTTGATGCCGTGCGAAAGTTAATCAAGGAGCCGTCTCTCAGAGTGGAGGCACGGTGGCATGATCAGAAGCTGGAGGAAACACTGCGCGTTCACAGCGTCGGGCTGGGAACCCAGGTGGAGGGAACGACCAGTCTTGCGGGCTGGGTGACCGAAACTGATAAACCAGGGGACGGCGAAGCGGCTGTCCTGGGTCCGGCGCTACCATCAGGCGCTGGCATCCTAGTTCGAGGCAGGTGGATCGTTCCTGAAGAATTAGCGGGCAGTAGTATCCAGCTTAGTCTTGGAGGATCTCCGGGGGAGTACATGCTGGGCGGCGAACCGTTGGGTGGCGAGTTCATCCTCTGCAGCGAGTGTGAGGAGGGCGCGGTGATGGAAATCTCCGCCAGCACTACTGCCGCTTGGCGCGAGTTTCCGAGCGTGATCGTCGAGTGAGGTGGCCGCCCACTGCGATCATCATTGCGGCCCTCAGCCTCGCCTGCGGTGGCGTACCGGCGCCGCCAGCCGCCGGATCCGGGGTGCCGCTCGCAACTGAGCCGGACCCATCCGCCCTGGCGGACGTCTCGCTCGCCTGCGGTCCGGCGGAGTATCTGGCCGACCTCCCGGATGAGTTGGCGGAGGCGTCCGGAATCGTGCGAGATCCTCTTCACCCGGGCGTCTACTGGCTGCATAACGACAGTGGCAACGCTCCCGTACTATTTGCCGTCGACACGTTGGGCACTGTCCTCGGGAGCGTGCGGCTGACAGGGGCCCTGCTGCTCGACGCCGAGGATCTCGCTCTGGGACGGTGCGATGGCGACTGGTGCCTGTACATAGGGGATGTGGGCGACAACTTCGCGCAGCGCCTGAACGTCTTGGTTCATCGTATAGCCCTGCCGGAGCTTCCGAGCGGCGGCGAGCAGATCGAGGCCGGTATCGACGAGACGTACGTGCTCCAGTATCCGGGTGGTGCCGACGATGTCGAGTCTCTGGTCGTCGACTCGGAGCGCCGGGAAATGCTTCTGTTCACAAAGGGGCGCCGAGGCACCTCGGCTCTGTTGGCCGCGACGTTTGACGAGCTGGAGGCGGCTGCCGGAAGCGCCGTAACCCTCCGAAACGTGGGTGTTGTCCCGGTCGAGATCGGCGCCGGCACGAGCATGCTCACGGCGGCTGACATCTCCCCGGACGGACAGTGGTTGGCGCTACGAAGCTACGAGTCGTTGCATGTGTTCTCGTGGGCTGGAACCGAGGGATTCGATCCGGCACGGGCCCCGGAGACGACTGGCCTTGGAACTCCGCCCGAGCCACAGGGCGAAGGAATCGGTTTCGCGGCGGATGGGCGGACTCTGTACCTGGCCAGCGAAGCTCGGGCCGGAGGGAACCAGCGACTCAGCCGCGTCAACTGCAGCGTACACACCCCCAGCTCCTAGTCTACGAATAGAAGTTTCCCCGACGTGTATTACGATCGAGGGCGCGTAGCTTGACGGTAGATCGGTATCGAGGCGCCCCAACCAGCCAGCCAGGACAGAGAAATGTTCAAGACTAGACTATTACTCGTAGTGCCTGCTCTAGTGCTGACTTCCCCTCCGCTACTGGCGCAGGAGAACGACGAAAGCGCTGAGGAGGCTGCCCAGGAGGTGGACGTGGAGGCGGAAACAGAAGCGGCCCGGGAGGCGACCATGGCTTGGCTCGAGTTGCTTGATGCGGGCGAATACGAAGAAACGTGGAACCAGGCCGCAGCGGCGTTCCAGGAAGCCGTGACTGTCGGAGATTGGCTGGCCAGCGTCGTTCAGACCCGCACGGACTTCGAGCCCTTCGGAGAGCGTACGGAGCTCGGTTCCAGATACATGACCGACATCCCCAACGCGCCGCCGGGCGAATACGTGGTCTTCCAGTTCCGGACGGCGGTCGCTGGCAATCGAACCGTTGTCGAGTCCGTTACCCCGATGAAAGATGAAGGCGGTTGGAAGGTCTCGGGGTATTTCGTCCGGCCAGAGTAGACCCTGTCGCTCTGAGTAAGCCTCAGGTGGAACCGCCGGCCTGGGTGGAACCGCCAGCCTGTGCGGGGTCATCGGCCGCGGATTGGGCTGGCGGCCCGTCTCGAGGAGCCTGCCGCGCCGGAGGTTCGCGGTCGAGACCCAGCGGATCCTTAATGATAGTGCGGGGGTCGGCGTCTTCGAGTTCCCTCTGGATCTGATTCAGGCTGCGCCGAAATTCCCGCATCGCATGACCTAAGGACCGCGCGATTTCGGGTAGCCGGTTGGGCCCGAAGAAGATCAGGATGATCACGCCGATCACCAACATCTCGGTCAGTCCGAGATTACCTATTCCCATGTCTGCTACTCTTCAGCGCGTGAAAGCTTGGAGCGCTTCTTCACCGTAGAACATGGTAACATACCGGGCCTGAATCGGCGTGACGCGCCTCACGGCCCAGACCAGATGCACTTCGTTGGGCACGGCAGGCTCTCGCCGCAGGTGCATTCCGCACTCTTTCGGCAGTCTGTCGCCCTTTCGAAGATTGCACTTGCTGCACGCTGTGACGACGTTGAGCCAGCCGTTATCTCCGCCACGAGAAATCGGCTGAACATGGTCTCGCGTTAGCGACTCCCGGTATCCGAGGTCGGACTTCTTACGGCCGCAGTACTGGCACCGGTATTCGTCGCGCGCGAAAAGAAACGTATTCGTAACCTGTCTGCGAAAGCGGCGCGGAACGTGGATGAAACGACCCAGACGGATGACTACCGGAGCAGGTAATGACAGGCTTTCCGAATGGTACGTTCGCTCAGGATCTACTTCGAGCGCTTCGGCCTTTCGGTCAATTACGAGACGCAGAGCCCTCCTGACCGGCAGAATGGTCAGCGGCTCGTACGAAGCGTTTAGCGCCAGACAGCCCATGAATACAGTCCTCTCCTCCGATAACCGGTCCTGAGTTTGGTGGGTCCGGGCCGGAGCGTCAAGCGAAGCGTATGAATCGTAACATGGCACAATCGGGACCAGAAGCGCCAAAAAGGGTGGCGGCGTTCTGTCACGTAGCCTTGCCGCGGCCGGTTCTGCAGACCTTCGCCTACGGTATTCCGGCCGAATGGCGCGAAATCGCGCGCCCGGGCATGCGTGTTCGGGTTCCCTTCGGCCGCAGGCGGGCGGTTGGGTGCATCGAGCGAATCTCCGCCGAAAGTGGGCGAAACTCGGTTCGCGACGTGTTGGAGCTGCTGGATAGCGAGCCGGTCTTCTCACCACACCTCTTGCAGCTTACGCGCTGGGTGGCCGACTACTATGCGGCGCCTTTCGGACTCGTTCTTCGCTCCGCACTGCCTCCGGGCCTCCTCGGAGCGGCGCCCAAGAATGACCCGCGTCGCCGCATCAAGGTGGTCAAGCTGACGAAGCGGCTTCCCACTCTGGTATCACGGGAAGAGGCCTTTGGCCGGGCGGCTCGACAACGGGCTCTGTATGAGCAACTCGAAGCCCTGGGTGGCGAGTGCAGCCTGGTGCACGCGCAGAAGGTATTGGGGTTCGGCCGCGGCGTCGTCGATGGCCTGGTTGCCCGCGATCTGGCGGCCATCTCTGAGGCCGTGTTCAGCCGCGATCCGTTCGCAGCGGAAGAAGCGGCGGCGGACGGATCCGGCGTGGTCGGCGGTAGGACTTCACCGTCGGAGGCACAGCGGACGGTCATTGCCGGCCTGTCCGCGCTCGGAGCCAGTGAAAACCCTGGTGTCGCGCTGCTGCGCGGAGTGACCGGATCCGGCAAGACACTCGTCTATCTGGAGCTACTGGAGGAGGCGAGACGCAGGGGTCGATCAGGTCTCGTCCTCGTCCCTGAGATCGCCCTCACGCCTCAGACGGTCAGGCGCTTTCGGGAGAGATTTGCCGACGACGTGGCTGTGCTTCACTCCGGATTGTCGGCCGGAGAGCGCCACGACGAGTGGCTCGCCCTCCGGACGGGCACGAAGCGGGTGGCGATCGGTACGCGGTCGGCCGTGTTCGCTCCGGTGCCGGACCTGGGCCTGATCGTTGTCGATGAAGAGCACGACGGGAGCTACAAGCAGTCGGAGACGCCCCGTTACCACGCACGCGCGGTGGCCGCTATGCGAGCCAGGATCGAGGGGGCTCTGTGCGTGCTCGGTTCGGCGACACCATGCCTCGAAACGTGGCACAACGCCCGCGAGGGGCGCTATCGATTGTTCGAGTTGCCTGATCGGGTGACCGAGCATGCTCTTCCGGCGGTGGAGCTGGTGGACATGAAGCAGGTGCGGAAGGCCGCGCTCGGGACGAGGTTCGAGAGGGAGGGACCCATCATTCTGTCTCCGCGTTTGCGCGAGGCTATCGGGGGACGGTTGGAGCGGTCCGAGCAGTCGATCCTTCTCCTGAACCGCCGAGGCTATTCTACCTTCCTGCAGTGTGCCGAGTGCGGGTTCGTGTGGACCTGCCCGAGCTGCAACGTCTCGCTTACATGGCACCGCAGACGGGGCATGCTCCTCTGCCACCACTGCGGATATGAGGAACCTCGGCCAGCCGCCTGCGGCCAGTGCGGATCGGATCAGGTCGAGTACAGCGGCATGGGAACCGAGCAGGTCGAGCGCCGCGTCGGCGAGCTGTTCCCTGCGGCCCGGATTCTACGCATGGACGTAGACACCACGGGTGGCAAATGGGCCCACAGGGAGATGCTGGACCGGGTACGGAGGCGTGAGGTCGACATCCTGCTGGGCACCCAGATGATCGCCAAGGGACTGGACTTCCCGGGCGTGACTCTGGTCGGCGTGATCAACGCGGACGTAGGGCTCAATCTGCCTGATTTTCGTGCCACCGAGCGCACGTTTCAGCTCGTCTCGCAGGTGGCAGGGCGGGCGGGTCGAGGCGCCGCGCCAGGTCAGGTCATCGTCCAGACCATGCACCCCGGTCATGCGGCCCTGAAGGCGGCCATCGATCATGACTACGAGACTTTCGCGGAGGCCGAGCTACTGGATCGTGAGGGGCCTGGATATCCGCCCCACAGGCGACTGGCGAACATCGTGATCAGTGGACCGAACCAGGAGAAAGTGTCAGACAAGGCCGTCGAGCTTGCCGATTGGACGGCTGGCGTCGTCGGCGCGGCGGGCAGGCCTCCCGCGGTCAGCCTGACCGGCCCGGCACCCTGTCCCATCGACCGGCTGCGTGGACGCTGGCGCTGGCATTACCTGCTGCGATCGGACTCGGCCCCAGCGCTTGGCGAGCTGCTCAGGCGCACAGCCTGGACGCAGGGGCAGCCTGGCGGCGGCCTCCGGATCGAAATCGACCGCGACCCGGAGGCGTTGCTGTAAGAAGTGGCCGTCACCAACGGCCGGCCGCTAAGGTGTGCAGCAGGGAACTGCCCCGGGCTCACAGCACTCAGCCTTCTCGCTGGCCGCCGAGTCCTCGCTACACTGCTCGAGATCGGGGCGGGTGTCGCCGACCTTCACCACGAACACCTCCCAGGCGTATCCATTCGGATCACGCACCCAGACTTTGTCCTGGAGAGCGTAGCAGCAGTCCGTGTCCCGCTCGTCCCAGGTCGCCAGCCCGGCCTCCGTCAGCCGACGCGCCGCCTCGTCCACCTCTTCGGTACTTTCGACCTGAATGCCGAGATGGTTCAAGGCGCCATTGCCGTCCACTGGTCCCTCGTTGAGGGTGAAGTTCAGGGCCGGATTGTCGATTTCGAACTTCGCGTAACCGGGCTTGAGTTTGACCGGATCCTTGCCGAAGAAGGCTCGGTAGAACGTCACCGACTTCTCGAGCTTCGCCGTGTTCAGCGCCAGGTGAGTCTTCAGGC
This sequence comes from Gemmatimonadota bacterium, assembly GCA_039714435.1. GTDB lineage: Bacteria > Gemmatimonadota > Gemmatimonadetes > Palauibacterales > Palauibacteraceae > JAZDDE01. Next base: position 10,621 of record JBDLJJ010000021.1, read on the forward strand.
TAGTCATGTGATTGCCTTTCTGTAATTCTGGTAGTGTCGAACTATCTTTCCGTACTATTCTTCACTGACGATCCAGTGGGAGTCAGGCCGTGGTCTGGCCCTGGTTAAGGGAAATACTCACGACATTGGGCCGTGAGCAGCACTCGGCGTAAAGAAAATTCAAAATCCCCTGCAGTACCTCGGTCCCGGCCCGGTAGCGTTGAAACCGGCCCTCGCGCTCAACGCTGACGAGGCCTTCGCGACTGAGCGCGTCCAGATGATGCGACAGGGTCGAGGCCGGTATTTCCAGCTTCTCCAGCAACTCGCCCACCACCAGGCCGGCCGGATGCGCTGCGAGGAGGAGCCGCACGATATCGACACGAACCTCGTGGCCTAGTGCCGCGAACCGCGATGCGTACCGAAGAGCGTCTGAGCTAGTCATACTTCGATAGTAGTCGAAGTATCGAACTATGTCAAGAACTGTGTCAAGAACTATGTCGGACTGGCGCCGATCAGGGTTCGAATGGGTAGCGTGCGATGAGTGAGTCCGGGGGCGGACTTACGCCCAGGGAATCGGCTGGGTCGGATTCGAACAGGCGGCTGGTGGCATAGACCGCGGTCACGGCTCCGCCGCCCTCGTCGATCCCCTGTAGCACGGGCCGCACCTCTCGACCTCCACCAGCAACGCGGACTTCCGAGAACTCTATGATGGGTACTCGGATATACCAGCGCTGGACGATCCACGCTCCCGAAGGAAGCCGCTTGAACTCAACACGGCCTCCGAGACGCTTCGTAGACACCGGGAGCCGGAGGTTTCGGTACTCGTACTCCAGATGTTGCAGCGCGGCCGTACTGCGGTCGAGCCAGATCACGCCCGCGATATCGGACAACCGACGCTCTCCGACCGGCTCGAATTCCAACCCGATACTGCCGGCGTGCTCGCCGCTGCCGGCCGCTAGCCGGAAGCAGTGTCTGGCCAGAAAGTCCTCCGACATCATCACGTCGGCGTCGGGGCCGTAGTAGGCGACCCGGCCCGGCACGCTCTGAACAAAGCCTCCCAGTGCCAAATCACGCGAGCCGATACTCTTGAACGGATGCCGGCCGTAGTAGCGTACTTCTTCCACACTGACCTCGTTGCGGCGCCTGCCGGCCCGGTCCAGGTCGTTGACGAAATGCACCGCGTCAAAGCGGTAGTACTGCTGCATTCCGGTCCACACGGAGGCTGCCATCGCCTTCCTCGCTTCTTCCCAGACGGTATAGATCTGGCGCCCCTCGTCCGGCAAAAGCTCGCAGCGGGCGCCGCGCCGCACATCCAGCGAGCTCAGTTCGACGGGTTCGATGGCTACTCTCATCTGGTACTCGAACACCTGGCCGCGCTGCAGTTCAAACTCCGGAGAATGGGCGCTGGCGTATCCGATACGATCGGTGCGGAGCTTGTATGCTCCCGAAGCGGGAGCGGGTATGACGAACTCGCCTCGCGTGGAAGTCAGGGTAGTCCCCACTATGCGGCCGGTCACGTCGAGAAGTATCACGAAAGCCTGCGCGATGGGCTCGTCAGTTCCGGATTGGATCAGGTTCCCTCGCACCGTCTGGGCGCCGAGAGCTGGCGCGAAAGCCATGGCGGCCAAGGCCAAGGCCAGAGCGAGGATGGCGAGTCGGCTACGCAAGCTTGACCCCCAGGCCCGGACTCGAGTTGAGTACGATTCGGCCGGCCTGCAGGCCTGGCCCGGAGAACGGATCCGCCCGAAGCAGGGCTGCGCCGTCCAGATCGGCATAGTCCAGCAGAGGGGCGAGCTGCGCCGCGGCCGCTATCCCCAGGGTGGTTTCCAGCATGCAGCCCATCATCACGCTCAATCCGCAGGCCCGCGCCGTGTGAATCATGCGCAGGCCTTCGCCGATACCTCCGCACTTGGCGAGTTTGATATTGATTCCGTGGCCCAGCTCGGTGAGGCCCGGGATGTCCGCCGCGACCAGGCACGACTCATCGTGAATAATCGGTAACGCAGAGCGGTCTCGTAGATACCGGTACCCCTCCACGTCATCCGGGGGCAGCGGCTGCTCTACGAATTCAACCCCGAAATCTGCCAATTGGCGAATGCGGGTTTCCGCTTCGCCAGCCTCCCAGCCGGCGTTCGCGTCGACGCGTAGCGTCTTGCCGGGCACGGCCTCGCGAATGGCGGCGAGAATCTCGGCATCATCCGGTGTCCCCACTTTGATCTTGAGAACGGGATAGTCAGCTGCGGCCTCCGCCTTTCTGGCCATCTCGTCCGGCGGGCCCAGCCCGATCGTAAACGAACTGACCGGAGACGCCTCGCTGTCCAGGCCCAGCGCCTGCCAGGTCGGCATCCCCGCCCGTTTGCCGGTCAGGTCGTACAGTGCCGACGTCACGGCGGCGTGCGCCGAATGGTTGCCTGGCACAGCGGCCCGCAGGTCGGCTTCGATCCTCTGCATAACCTCGGGAACCCCGGCGGATTCGATCACGGGCCGCATGGCCTCGATGGCTCGGCCAACAGTTTCCGCGCTCTCCCCGTAGTAGGCGGCGGGATCGGCCTCACCCCACCCCTCGCTGCCGTCCAGCCCTATGCGCACCCAGACGACGCTGACCTCGGTTTGCGTCTCCCGGCTGATCCGAAACGGAGAGGCCGGCTCGACCGTGATGACTTCCCAGTCGAGCTTCAAGGGCCGACCTTCCTCTGGACGGGCATCACGCTGTCCACGGTTCCGACTGAATGCGCTGCGGCGAGACTTCCGGGCCGTCAGCGCCCATGTATACGTTGATCTCTGACCTGATGCCCCATCTTCCCTCGAAGTACACACCGGGCTCGACAGAAAAGCCGATCCCGCGAACGAGGCGGCGATCGTCTCGGGTTTCCACAGAGTCGAGATTGGGACCATACCCATGATTAACGCGGTCCATGGCGTGGCCCGTACGGTGAAAGAGAACGTCGCCGAAACCGGCCTCGATCAGGATTCGGCGCGCCTCCGCGTCGACCTGCGCACCGGTCGGCCCCAGCTCGCCATCGTACCGATCGGCAGTGAACGTGACGGCGCCGTCGCGGGCGGAACGCACGGCTTCCCATGCGTCCATGAAGCCCTCTGGCGGTTGATCGCCCAGGAGTCCCATCCAGGTCTGGTCGGCGAACACCGCATCCGGTTCGTCCTTTACACGAGCCCAGAGATCGATCAGCAACACAGATCCCGGCGTGAGGTCCGACGTGACGGTCTCGCTGGGATAGTAGTGCGGGTTGGCGCTGTTGGGACCGGTGCCGACGATCACCCCCTCAGCCTCGAGGTTGCGGCGATCCAGCTCGCCCAGTATCCACGAAGCGACTTCATATTCCCCCATCCTTTCTCCCGCGCCCACCGCGTCCGCGGCTTTCCGGAAGGCTGCCTCTGCGGTCTGGGCCAAGACTTCGGCCGCAGTCAGATGCAGCGACCGCCCCCTCTCGCTCCACTGCGAATACGTGCGCGACAGAAGGTCGGCACTGCTCACGACCTGCACCCCGAGTCCCTGTATCATCTGCAGAACACCCGCGGGCACATTGTCGATGAACGGGACCGCGTCCATCTCCGATGTCTCCATGGCGACGGTCCGGCAGCCTTTCAGAATATCACGCAGTGACTGCTCCAGGTCCTGCCAACTGACGTAGCTGCTCAGCTCTCCGGACCAGCCTTCGAAGTGCATCAGCTCTATCCGGTGAGCCAACGCCTTCGGCGGCGCTCCAGGCCGAAGAAGCACGAAGTAGCGTCGCGAGATTCCGTCCCTGAGCCCGGTCAGCTCGGCGGTGACCCTGTTGCGGGCCTCCAGGTCATACAGCAACCAGCCGTCTAGGCCGGCGGCAGCAATTTCGCGCTCGGCGGCTTCTATGAAGCCCGGGTCAAGTTTGGCGATCAACACGTCCTCCTAGGATTGGCAAAGCTCGGTCAGCGCCCGCAGATGAGCCACGACGTTGACACCCAGTTCAGGGGAATTATACCCACCCTCCAGGAGCGACACGATCCGCCCGTCGGCCGTGGCGCTCGTTCGCTCGGCCAGGCCAATGGTGAGTTCACGAAAGTGTTCGGACCGCAGCGTAAAGCCTCCCAGGGGATCGCCCACCGCTGCGTCAAATCCGGCGGAAATAAGCAGCAGGTCCGGCTCGAACGACCTCAGCGCCGTCTCCGCCGCCGCCAGAAGCGTCTCCACGTACACGGCCGGGTCCAGTCCGGGTCCAAGTGGACAGTTTATGGTGAACCCTTCACCCGGTCCCTTCCCAGCCTCTCCGGCCGCGCCGGTGCCGGGATAGTGAGGCCACTGATGCATCGAGAGGAAGAACACATCCGGATCTTCGTAGAAAATATCCTGAGTTCCGTTCCCGTGATGAACGTCCCAGTCTACGATGAGAACCTTCTCTGCCCGGCCCGCGTCTATCGCCTCGCGCGCGGCCAGAGCCACGTGGTTGAACAAGCAGAAGCCCATTGCCCGGTCGCGTGTGGCGTGATGACCGGGCGGACGGATGGCGCAGAAAGCAGACTCGAATGACCCGTCCGTCACCGATCTGACAGCACTGAGCGCCGAGCCCGTCGCGGCGAGGGCCGCTTCCCAGCTGGGCCCGCAGACGACCGTGTCGGCTTCCAGGTGGACGAGCTGCCCGGTCTCGGCCGCCTCGCTACAGGCCGCCTTGACCCGGTCCACGTGAGCCTCCGTATGCGCTAGCGTGAGAATGGCCGGGTCTGCCGGAACGCCTTCGATGGGCTCGACCAGGCCGTGTAGTTCGGGCAGGGCCGCGGACAGAGACTGCATCACGGCCCGCAGCCGGCCCTGATGTTCAGGATGCTGCCAGCCCGTATCGTGCAGGCTGCATGCCTCATGATGAACGAAAGCTACTTTACCCATCCGGCTCCGGTCGGCCACTTGTTGAAAGCGGGCGCGATCCGGTCTAGCTTTGCCTCGACCGGACCCGATGCCCACACACCATTTGAGAGCGTGACAATCTACACCAGCATGCCAGAAGGTCTACCAACCTGGGCCGCTGTCGCTTTATGCGCTGGGCTGGGCCTGGGAGTAACAGCGTGCGACGTGCAGTGGGGCGGAGCACAGATCGCTCTCGTCGATCCGGCTCCGGAGACCGAGACGGCGGAAGAGGCGTCCGTGCCTCCCGAACGGGTTTCGCTACCTGGCGAGCCGCTATTATTCGCCATCGGATTGGCCCCGGGAGGGGCGCGTGCGGTGCCGGTAGCCCGGTTGCTGGATGACGGACTCGCTGACCTCGGTGCCTCGGCCGGCGGCGACGAAACGTTCTGGCCGCGATTCGAACAGACACTTCAGGCGGCCGGAACGGAGCTGGGCCTCTATGCGGGGGGCGCTCGAATCGGATCGCTGGTCATAGACTCGCTGATCGGTAGCGGGGCTGGAGAGTGCCCCGCAGCCATGTCAGTGAGTTTGCTCCTGACTCCGGGCTCGGTGGCGCCGCAGGCCGCGTTTGCTCACGCCGTGCGAGCCGAACCAGGTATCCAGCCTGTCCGCACGGGTCAGGTCGATAACCGGATGCGCGCTTCGGGGCCCGTGCTGGCAGAGCGGCTGCTGACAGGGGCGGGCGAGAACCGCCCCTATCTGGCTCAGCGTACGTCTATGCAAGCTATCGCATATGGCGCCGATCAACGTGACGCTCTGGTGGCCACGTATATCGTCAACGACCGTCTGGATGGCCCTGCGCCTCGAGGTGAAGCGTCGTCCGTGTTCTTCTTGGCCAGATTCGAGCCCAGCCGTGGATACGTCCCGGTTTGGAGCGAGGTTCGAAGGTACGGCCAAGGAAGCGGAAAGGAATCGTTCACTTTCCTCGAGTCGTTCGCTGCCGGGTTTGGGCGGGTAGACGTTCTGGTGCGCCGCGATGGACAGTCTCACCGCCTGGCAGCCGGAATAGCGCGACAGGGCGACAGGCAGGTGGATTGGCTGGATCCCGGTACATGCGAGCCGCTGCGGATGATCGGCCTGGCGCCAGCGGAGCCGGTAGTCCAGGAGTCTACGCCAGCTCAGACAGTGCCAGTGCAGACTACTCCGGTGCGGCCAGCTCCGGTGCGACGAGCGCCCGAGGAAGCAGTTCCCACTCCGGTCGAGGCCGCTCCGGTGGAGGGCGCTCCGGCGGAGGCGGCGCCAGCGGAGGCAGAGGCGGACGCAGAGGCGGAAGCAGAGGCGGGTCCGGTGGATACGGCCCGGGCGCAGCCTCCAGTGGTCAGGCCAGCACCCGCTTCACAGGATTCGGGTCAGCGGGATCCGGGTCAACAGGCTGCGCCACCGAACGCGGTTGACACGAGCGGAGCAGGTCAGCCGCAGCTCTAACTGGCGGCGGCGAAGCTCTTCAGGACGGGGCCAGACTTTCCGTCACGCAGTTCGCGCAGAGCTCTGTCACGAAGCTGCCGAACCCTCTCCCGCGTCACGCCCAGCACCTGTCCGATTTGCTCCAGAGTGTGAGAAGACTCGCCCTGTAGACCGTAGTACAGCCGAACCACGCGCGCGTCTCTCGGCCGCAGGGACTGTAGCGCTACCGCGATGCTCTCCTGGATCAGCCGGTGCTCCAAATCCTGTTCGAGGCTGACCTCATCGACCAGAAACCGCTCGATGAGCATATTGTCTTCGTCTTGACCCACAGGTGCGTCCAACCGCACCTCTGACACGTTGAGGGCCAGCAGCATCTCCACCGTCGACTGCCGTAGCTCAGCGTTCGTGGCGATTTGTTCCGGAGTCGGGTCCCTGCCGAATCGCTGGCGCAGATCGTTGCGAACCCGGACGATCTTGGAGAGTTCAGTGGCCCTGTTAAGGGGAAGGCGAACGGCGCGACTCTGCTTCGCCAGAGCGGCGAGGATCGCCTGCCGAATCCACCACACGGCATAGCTGATGAATTTGACGCCCTGGTCGGGATCGAACTTCCTGGCCGCCGTGATCAGGCCGACGTTGCCTTCTTGAACCAGGTCGGGGAAGGCCATTCCACGGTTTTGATACCGCTTGGCCACTGAGATTACGAAACGCAGGTTGGAGCGGATCAGAGTCTCTAGAGCAGCCGAATCACCCGCGCGGGCGAGACGTGCTACGCGGTCTTCTTCTTCAGGGTCAAGCAGGTGGTGCCGGCTGAGATCGCCCAGGTACAGATCGATCACAGACGAATAGTCCTGGCTAGGAATCCATCTGGCCTGCCGTGCCACATCAGCGGACATCACGCGGTACCTCTTAATAGGCGGCGCAGGAACTGCTTCGCGTTGTCGCAGTCTCAAGCTAGGAGGCGGATTTAACCCCGTCAAACGGGTCTCGGCTTGCTTGTCCAGAAGTGTTCGGAGCGGTAGATAGGGGGCGTATGCCTGACTATACCTGGAACTGGAAAGCCCTGAGTGACACCGGCATGGTGCGGGCGGAGAATGAGGATTCCGCCTTCGCGTCGCCTGAAATAGGTGTTTTTCTGGTAGCCGACGGTATGGGCGGCCACGCCGCCGGGGAGGTAGCCAGCGCCATCGCCGCCCGCACGATCGGCGCTAAGCTGTGTGCACACTCGGGCAACTCCGACGGTTGCACGGTCGAGCAGGACTGGTTCCTGGATGCGTTTGCCGATGCCGCCAAATCCATCGCTGAGGAGGCCAGCGCGCACGCGGAGCGGCGGGGAATGGGCACGACGGCCAGCGCCCTTGTCCTGCACACTGATGGCTGCTATGCCATCGGGCACATTGGAGACAGCCGTATCTATCTGTTCAGGGCCGGCAGCCTGGAGCAGCTGACCCTGGACCACTCGTGGGTCCAGGAACAGGTCTCACAGGGCCTGATTTCTCCGGAACAGGCCAGGGGGCATCCACAGTCGAACATCATCACTCGGGCGCTTGGGGCAAGCTGCAGCGGCGCCCCCGATGTCTACCGGGGCGAGGCTCGGGCCGGGGATGTGTTTCTGATGTCGACGGACGGGCTCACCGACATGCTGACCGACGATGAGATCACCGGTATTATGGACAAAGAAGGCGATCTGGTCCGCATTGCGACGACGCTTATCAGCCGTGCCAACCGGGCTGGCGGCCGCGACAACATCACGGTGCTTCTAGTCCAGATGGAAGAGACGGGCAGCTAGCCAGGCAGTGCTAGCCAGGCAACAGCGGTTCTCCTCGCGTCAGGCGGCCTGACACCTCTGCCTCGGTCATCACGAGCAGTTCCAGCAAGGGGGCCGGATCCACTGAGCCGATTCGCTCCAGCGTAAATACGCGCAGCCCTCGCGTGGTGTGATTCAGGGAACGGCTCAGCCTTGGCAGGTCGATCAGCCCTTCTTCACCGGCAGATGTAAGCCGCCGCACCTCTCCGTGCCGGCTCACGAGCAGGATTCTCAACTCCAGCATATTCGGATTGGCCGGGTAATCCAGAAATACGGTGCCCGGTGGCTGCCCCCAGCTCTCAGCCAGGCTGTCTTCTACTTTTCGGACCAGATGGCGGCTACCCGGTATCCAGCTTGCCATTGGAGCGGGGATTTCATCGGCCAGCAACTCGATGGCTCTTTTCGGGAGCTGGCGGTCGGTCAGCGCCTGGAGCAGAACGCGGGTCAGAGACGAGCTCGTTTCGTCTCGGGAACGGTTCCCGATCAAGCCCAACAGCTCTTCATCTGTTCGGCCGGGAAGCTCCTCCGACTCGATCGCGCCGGTCTCGAGCGCTGATTCCACAAGTCTGCGAAACGTGACTGTCGCGGCTCTCACACCGTGGTGCCAATAGACGTTCCGGAACATCTGGTACTTGGCGAACAGGAGCGATTCTAGCGCGCTGACGCCTTTCTCGGTGACCGCGACCTCGAGGCCGGCGCCGGCGTGCTCCTCGGCGAGCGTGAGCGAGTGCAGCAGCCGTTCCACATCGACCGCACCGTATGGCACACCGCAGAAGAAGCTGTCGCGGCGCAGATAGTCGATCTTATCCAGATCGAGTGATCCGGAAATCAATCCCTGTAGGGGGTGGGAGGACTGGCCGCGAATCAACTCGGCCACTAATCCGAGGGCGTCCCCGTGAACGCTCTCCAGGGGTGCTCGAATGGCCGGCGCGTCGAGAAACCGGCTGGCCATTTCTTCATGATGACCCGGAATGGCCTGCGCCTCGAGTTCCTCCATGGCGTGTGAAAACGCGTAGTGTCCGACATCGTGGAGAAGCGCCGCGAGAGGGATCAGGGGGACGGTGGCGGCGTCTTGCGGCGCCAGGCCGTGACCCTCGCTGTCAGGCCCGACGAGGTTGGCTATGGCACGCCGGGTAAGGTGATACACGCCGAGAGCGTGAAGAAAACGGGTGTGGACGGCGCCCGGATAGACGAGGTGCGCGAACCCGAGTTGCTTGACTCGCCGCAGCCTCTGGAATTCGGGTGCCTCGACGATCGACGCAGCGGCGGGATCCAGATCGATGTTCTGCCACACCGGATCCCGAACAGTGCGCGCCCGGACAGGCGCCCGCGTAACCGTACTAGTAGACCGCCTCGGCGAGCTCCGCCGGAAAGCCATCGAATTGAGCCAGCCAGGCCACACGTTCTTGCCGCAGCTCCGCCAATCTCAGGACCAACTCACCCGCTTCGAAATTGTCGGCCAGGCGGAATTTTGCCGTGTCCACGCCTGGAACAGTGGCCGGAACCTCGAGGCCGGACGCATCGTCGTGAATCCAGTCCACTTGCTCGCGGGCGATGGCCCGGAGAATCCCGACTGTGTCTGAGAGCTTGATCTTCAGGGCGTCTTCCCCTTCGCCTATCTTCCCTGTGTTGAGGATATAGCTACGCATCCCGGGGTTAGCTAGCAGAATCTCGTAAAAGACTCGCCCTTCCTCACCCTTGGGACCAACGATGAACGGGTTGGTGCCGACGCTGCGCACCGGCTCTCCCTTGGCACTGGGGTCCGCCGCTGAGGTCTTGATGGACTCACCGAGCATGAAGGCCACGGCTGCCTGGCGGGAATCAAGACGGCACACTGCGGGCATCAATGGATTCCGCGTAATGAAGTAGATATGGGTGACCCGTTCCACATCGATGGTGTCGTCCGTGTTCAGGACGGCATCGATCGGAACTACTGCGCGGCCGTTGCTGGTCAGCTCCTCACTGTAGAAATCGACCGTACCGTCTTCCTCCACCCATACGTTCTCGAACAGCGCCCGTGGGCTCACGGCGGAGCCGTATAACGCTCCCTGGTCCTCAGGATTGAGAGCATCGGTCTTGATATAGAAACCCCCACCTTCAGTGCCCTTGCAAAAGCCGTCGGACGCCAGGATTACGACGTCGTCTTGCCGCACTCGAACATACTCTCCGGCTGACTCGTCGAGGTCGAAACTGTGACACGTGAGGCTCGTTTTCCCGGTCCCGGACAGCCCGAAGAACAATATGCCGCTCTCCTTCAACTGTCCGTCAAGCGCGCTCTTTGCCACAACCACTTTGCTACCGGCGTGAAGCCCCAGCTGCCCCTCTTGTTTGGCTCGGTACATCGTCTGGCGGAGAAATGATTTCTTGATCTCGCCGTAGTAGTCGGAGCCGAGCACGTATGTGACCCCTTCATTGGTATCCACGATGATGGACCTGCCGCCCGGCCACTCGGGCACGTCGATGGTAATGAAATCCGGCTCCGCTTCCGGCGTGGGAGTGGGATACAGGCTCGATTGAAGCAGCAGGGCGAGGCGGGCGTACTCTCTCGTCACGTACAGCCGGCAATGCAGGGAGCCCATACCCGTGGACATGCCCATCAGGCCGTCGAGCTGTATTACTTCCTGGTCCTGCAGATACGCCTTGACCTCTTCGATCATTTGAATGTCGGCGTCCGTAACCTGACCGTCTACCGTGGTACGGGTGTCCGCCGCGCCACGAGACTTGAACTTGGTCACGTACGAGGCGCTGCCGAACTGCGTCGTTCGCTCGTGGTGCCGGGCCAGTTCGCGTAGTTCAGCTGGGTCGGGATTCGCTATCATACGCTCGAATACAGGGACACTCTTGGCAGATATGGTCAACATCGCATCACCGTTTTTTGTCTGAAGCCTTTATTGAGGGGCGTCAAGATGCCCGATGCCTGCCGGCACCGCAATCAGGAAGGCTCTCCTGAAGTGGGAACGCCAGGTGACGTGATCGGTATCTATTCTCCGTGAATTCAAACCTCGTAGTGCGCCAGGTCGTCAGCGCGCTCGCTCTTGCTCTCATGGGCGCTATCGTTCTCGTAGCCGAGCTGGCGGCACAGGACGTGGCCTCGGGATGGGGTGCGGCTATTGGTGCGTGTGAACCGGGCCGACCCGGCTTCACGCCGGCCTGGAACGACTTCCGGACGCTGAGCGTCGTGGAAGCAGCGGTCGTGGCGCGGCGGTCTTCGTACGCGGAGCCATCTCTGGGCCGCTTTCGGGCCCATGCTCAGGGCCATGTCTTCTTTTACGCCGACCTTGGAGATGAGTCGGCGCGGCGGCTGATCCGCTCGGACCAGGTTGCCGTGGAACTGGACTGGCTGGGACGCGGCCGCGCCCTCCAGACAGTAGTCGGCCGGCGTCATACGACAAGTTTTCCGACCGGCATCAGATACCACATGGATCATCTGGCCCTGGCGGTGGACAACTTCGGCGATCGAATCAGCATCGGCGAAGGGGACGAGGTCACAGAGGTGCCGCATCCGATAACCGTCCACGGTCTTTCGTTCTATGAGTACCGGTTGGTCGACTCCCTCGGCATCAAGGTCAAAGATGAAGTGACGCACGTTTACCGGGTGCAGGTACGGCCACGCTGCCCCGAGGACTCGGGCGTCGTCGGCACCGTGGACGTGGACCGCGACTCGAAGGCCATCGCCCGTCTCTCCCTGACGTTCACTCCAAGCACATACGTCGATCCTGACGTCGAGTACGTGACAGTGCTGCTGGAAAACCAATGGATGAACCAGCGTATGTGGCTGCCCTATGAGCAGCGCATCGAGATTCGGCGCCGCACCAAGTACTTCGATCTACCACTGGGCGGAACGATCGTCTCCAATCTTCGGGTGTTGGAGTACGACTTCAGCCCGAGCACCGAGCGCCAGGTTCAACCTGGTGATCATGTGGTGACTTTGCCAAAACGGTATCTGGAACGGTTCGCGGGCTGGGAGTCCGGAGCGATCGCCGGCATGCCGCGAGATATGCGTGAGGACTCTATTCGGCTCGCGGGAGTGCGCCATCAGGCGCTTGCCGTGGCCGCCCGCAGATACCTGGGCGGGAACGCCAGGGTACGGCCGTTCCTTTCCACGGTGTCCGACGGTCTGCGCTATAGCCGGGCCGAGGGACTGGTCGTCGGCCTCGGTATGCGGGCGGAGCTCAGCGGAGCCCAGAACGTCACCGCACGGGCGGGCTATCAGTTCGAGCGGCGAGAGCCGGACGCCGAACTGCGGATCGCCTTCGACGATGTCCGCCTGCGAGGCTCCGTGGGCGCCTACTACAACCGCCAGAAGGACATCGGGCCGTTTCGGGCCTCCTCCGGCCTTGTTTCGAGTATCGGGGCCGCTGTTCGAGGTGACGATTTCCTCGACCCGTATTTTGCTGATGGTGTCGAGCTGATCGTCGACTTGCCGCTGTGGGGCGGACGCACACAACTCGGCCTCAACTTCGAGGAACACAGTGAGGCGATGCTGCTTGGTGGACCGATAGGAGAGGTGGCCGCGCGCCCGGTCAGGAGTATCCTGGCAGGTAAGGAGTTCGCTGTCACGATGCGTACCGAGCAGTTTCTGGGCGGCGGCCTCGGGAGTGTCTGGACCGCACGAGCCCGAAGCAGGCTGGTTCCGCTGGGCGATTTCGGATACTCGAGTTGGGTGTTCGGACTCCACGCCGCACCGGGAGGCCCAGAGACAGCGTGGGCGTTCGAAATGGACGCTGAGCTAGCTCTGGCCACCGGAGAGCTACCGCCCCAGCAGACGCTCCTCATCGGCGGGCGGGGCACAGTTCCCGGCTGGCCATTCCGTGGCTGGGGCGGTGACAAAGCGCTCTATCTTCGCGGCGCAGTTTCGCAGAAGGCCTGGTTCCCGTGGGCGCGGCTGCGACTGCTGGGCGCTACCGGCTGGTCCGATCTTTCCTCGGTGAGTCAACAGGCTGGAACCCTGGTAGGCGTGAGTGATTCCAATGGCTTTCGATCGTCTCTGGGCGGCGGGATAGCGCTATTCTATGACCTGTTACGAATCGACGGCATGCGGGGATTGGGTGAGTTCGGAGAGTGGGAATGGATGATCTCGCTCAACAAGGCTTTCTGGGAGGTGCTCTAGCTGGATAGGGCGCCTGGCGTACTACCCGTTCTTACAGTCATACCACGTTCTTCCGCTCCCCATGTCGACCCGCAGCGGTACATCGAGAACGATCGCCTCTTCCATCTCCTGTCTGACCCAGGACGATACCGCGCCGAGTTCCGCTTCCGGTACTTCGAGCAGAAGTTCGTCGTGAACCTGGAGCAGCAAGCAGGTTTCTGATCCGGAGAGGCGGTCATCAATACTTATCATGGCCAGCTTTATCAGGTCCGCCGCGGTTCCCTGGATAGGAGAATTGGCCGCTGTCCTTTCGCCGAAACCCCTGATGCCCGGGTTCTGGGAACGGATTTCGGGAATGTAGCGCCGGCGGCCGAGCATAGTCTCCACATAACCGCGCTCACGAGCCATCTCTTTCATGCTGTCGAGGTACGCGCTCACGCCCTCGAAACGCTCGAAATATGTCTGGATGAAATCTGCCGCGGCCTGACGCGAGATCCCCAGTTGGCCCGCCAACGCTACCGGCCCCTGTCCGTACAGGGTGGCGAAATTGATCGTCTTGGCCTGTGCCCTCATGTCTCCCGTGACCGCCTCGGAGGGAACACCGAAGATGAGAGCGGCGGTCTCACGGTGAATGTCGCGCTCGGCTCGGAAAGCCTCCACAAAGGAGGCATCGCCAGACAGGTGCGCCATTACTCGGAGCTCGACTTGCGAGTAGTCGGCGGACAGAAGAACCCTTCCGGGCGGGGCCACGAACCCTCGCCGGATCTCCCTGCCCAGAGCGGACCGAATCGGAATGTTCTGGAGATTGGGATCGGACGAGGATAACCGGCCGGTAGCCGTTACCGTCTGATTGAGCCGCGTGTGGATCCGCCCTGTTTCGGAATCCACCATCTCCGGGAGCTTGATCACATACGTAGAGTTGAGCTTGTCGAGCTCGCGGTGCTCCAGAATGAGGCGAGGAACGTCGTGGCCCCCTGCCGCCAGCTGAGAAAGGACGCTCTCATCTGTGGAGGGTCCGGTCTTGGTGTTGCGGACGACTGGTAGGGCCAGTTTCTCGAACAGCAATTCGCGCAGCTGCGGAACCGAGCGGATATTTATTTCTCCCCCGGCCAGCTTATATATCTCGGCCTGAATCTGGGCCAGTTCTCTGGACATGCGCTCGGCCAGGCTGGAAAACACCTCCTTGTCGAGCAGTATTCCGGTGCGCTCCATCCTGACCAGCACCGCTATGAGCGGCATCTCGATGCCGTGCATCAGAGACAGGGTCTCGTGATCCTTGAGCTCCTCGTGCAGTGGCTCCCGGAGCCTCAGAATCATGTCCACCCGCGCCGCGGCCCAGCGGGCCACGTCTGCCGAAGAACACTCGGCTAGCGGCCGCGCCTTTCTCCCCGAGCCCGTCAGTGCGCTCAGAGGCGGCAGCTCGGCGCCCAGCTTGTCGTGCGCCAGTGATTCGAGTTCATGGTCGCGGCGTCCTGGATCCAGGCAGTAGGAGGCGATTTCGGTGTCGAACTCGACTCCCCCGAGGCCGAGTCCGGCGGACCCGAACGCGTGCAGGAGCGCTTTGGTGTCGTGGCCGATCTTGGCCACTCCGGGGTCGGACAGAACATCCAGAAACTCGGTGCCTGAGGCGGTCTGGGGGGACTCCTGTCCCAGAAGAGGGAGATTGGTCGAGCGCTCCGGAGTCAACGCCAACTCCGGGTTGCCGTCGCTGTCCACGGCGGCGCTTGGCGCCCGATGACCTATGGGGAGGTAGTACGCCTCGTTCGGCCTGGTAGCGATAGCAAATCCAACGATGTGCGGCCGGATGTGCTCGGACCGGGCGGCCACGATATCGATGGCAAAACGTTCGGCCGTGCGCAGTTCACCCGTCAGGGCGTCGAGTTGCTCGAGGTCTTCGATCAGCCGAACGGGCACTTCAGCTTGCTCGGCAGCGTTTCCGGCCGCGGGAATTCTGTCCACTTCACGGGCCAGGGTGCGGAACTCGAGATCCAGGAAAACATTCTTCAAGCGCTGCTTGTCGGGGGCTTCCGTGCGCAGCAGATCCAGATCCAATTCCACTGGGGCGTCTTTCCGAATCGTCACCAGTTTCTTGGACAGGCGGGCCAGGTCAGCCTCGGCTTCCAGCGCCTTCCGGGCCCGGCCGCTCTCTACTTCGTCCACCCGCTCGAGCAGAGACTCTATGCTCCCGAACTGCTCGATTAATCCGGGCGCGGTCTTCTGTCCGATTCCCCTGACTCCCGGCACGTTGTCCGAGCTGTCGCCCAGCAGGGCCAGAAAATCCGTCACGTGCTCCGGGGGGACCCCGAGACGCTCCGCCGCGTTGGCCGGGGTAACCCACTCCGGGTCCACGGCGGCGGGTCCGCGACGCCCCGGATTGAGGAGCCAGGTGTTTTCATCGATCAGCTGGTAGAAATCCTTGTCACCCGACACGATGACCGTCCTCAGGCCTGCCTCAGAAGCCTGCTCGGACAGCGTACCGATAATGTCGTCCGCTTCCCAGCCTTCCACCTCCAACACCGGGATCCGCATGGCTTCGATGATCTCGCGGCAGCGATTGAGAGAGGCACGTAGTTCGTCGGGCATCTTTTCCCGCGTGGCCTTGTAGTCGGGATAGATGGCCTCTCGGCCGCTGTCGCCCGCGTCAAACACCACGCCGACGTAGTCGGGCTGCTGCTCCCAGAGCAGGGCCGTGAGGAAGCGGGCCAGACCGAAAGGCGCCGATGTGTTCTCACCGCTGGAGGTGGTCAGCGGCCGGCTGATCATGGCGAAAAAGGCCCGGTAGATGAGAGCGTACCCGTCCACAAGGAACAGAGTGGGTCGCTCAGTGCCAGCCTCCGGAGCGGTCATGAAGAGTTCGTTATTCGGCGGGAAGTTCGTTCCGGCCGGATTCCAACCCGTACAGGCGGCGGTACAGAAAACGGTAGGAAAGAACGGCCTTCACGTACCGGCGTGTCTCGGAGAACGGGATTCTGTCGATTTCTATATCCCGGCCAGCCTTGAATTCCGGAAACTCCCGCCAGCGCAGGTAGCGATGCGGGCCTGCGTTGTAGGAAACAAGAGCCGCGACGGGGCGGTTCTGGAAGCGGCCCAGAAGGTCGCGCAGGTAGCGTGTACCCAGGGCAAGATTGATCTCCGGTACCACCAGTTGGGCAGACGTGAACTCGGAGAGTCCGATTCTTCTGGCCACCTCTGCGCCCGTCGAGGGGATCATCTGCATGAGACCTACGGCGTTAGCAGACGAAACCACTGTAGGGTCGAAAATCGACTCCCTCCGAATCAGGGCGGCCACGAGGGCCGGGTCCAGACCCTCGCGGGCAGCCGCGGCCAGCAAGGGACCGGCATTGGAGAGCGGAAACACGGTCCGCAGAAGCGTCAGGCTCCACTGACCGTTCTGGTCGGCATGTACGGTCCAGCCCATAGCGGACCCCTCCCAGGTCCAGCCTGACTCGTTGAGGGCCGCGGCCAGGGCTAGCGACTGGCCCAGGCCCCGCACGGAACGGCGCTGCCGCCTGAATTCCCGCTTGGCGCGGCTGACCCAGCCCATAGAGCGCAGCAGGTTCATTCGTTCCAGTAGACGGTCATGCTCCGGGGCCAGTTCCGGCAGCTGCGGATCGGGCCGCTGAACGATTTCCTCCCATGTGTCTACGCCGATGCGCTCACCCGCTCGCATGGCGTAAAATGAAATCGGGTCGTAGCCGATCGTTTCGTTGAATAGTGTCCGGGCCTGCGCGGCTTGACCCGCCTCGTGGGCCGCCGTGGCGGACCAGAAGGTGGCAGCCTGGTACCAGTTGCCGCCCGGGAATCGTCTCCGGTACTGATCGAAGTAGCCGCGAGCGGCGGCCGGCTCGGCCTCGACGAGCCTGAGGAGGCCGAGGCGTACGAGCGCCGTCCCGGCGTAGCCAGAGCGGGGAAAGCGGGCTACGGTTTTCTCATACGCGGAAACGGCTTCAGCCGTATTACCCCGGTCGTGCCACGTGTCGGCAATCAGGAACGTCGCATAGGCTCCGTCCCGGGAGTTCGGGATCTCAGACGTTCGTTCGAAGGCCGTGAGAGCCGCCGTCCGCTGTCCCCGGCGGTACAACGAGCGGCCGGAGAGAAACCACATCGCCGCCAGTGTCGGCGCATCCACGGAGGCGGCTTCGCCCGCGCCACCTGAGGGCTCCAGCCACGGTGTCAGAGTCCGGTGCACAGCCGAATACCTGCGCTGGCCAAACAGGGCGCGCGCCTGCTCTAGCGCCATGGCGGGCCGGCTCTGCTCCGGGGCGTCCCGCAAAGCGGTGGCCAGGCCTTCCGCGGCCCTCCCGTACCGGCCTTCCGCCAGGTCAGCCTTCGCGACCGCGTGACGAGTGGACCAGGAGTCGTCCAGGGCAAGGACCAGATCTCCGACCGTGCCACCACCCCCGCCAATCCTCATCGCTTCGTCCAGGACGGACCGTGCGGAGACGGTATCACCCGCCGCCAGAAGAGCCGGCGCAATCCACTCGCCCGCCAGACGGGTCCTGGCCCGGATGCTGAGAGAATCGGTGAACCGCATGCCCATGTCCGTCTCGCCAGCACGGAAGGACGCGGTAGCGGCGGTAAGCCAGATCGAATCTCGGGGCACCGCGGAGCCCCGGCCGATCCGGGTAGCGGCGGCAACGAGCCGGGACACTTCGCCCTCCTGCGCCAGTTCCTGCATGGCGCTTAGCCATAACCAAGGGGCGATTCCCGGAGCGTCCGCCGCACCGTCCTCGTATCGCCTGGCGGCTTCCGCGTGACGTCCGAGCGCCGCCAGGCTCTGGGCCCATAAGACGTGAATCTCCGCCGGTGGCGGAGACCCGCGCGCTGCGGACGCGGCGGCGAAGCGGGCGAAGTGTTCGTCCGCTTCCTGGTGGCGGCCCTGCTCCTGGGCGGATCGGGCCTGGAGCAAACGCCCGGCACCCGCATCCAATCCGTCCAGCCACGGCCGATCAGACAGCAGCCTGTCGACGACCTTCCACAGACCCGCTTCGGCGTGAGCGCGCGCCGCCAGGAGCAGTTCGTCAGGGGTGGCCCGGTCCGGGTGGAGTGAGAGTTGGCGGGCCAGTTGGCGGCTTACTGAGAGCGCATAACCCTCGGCCAGCCGTTGTTCCAGAGCCACCAGTGTGTCAGCGTCCGTCTCTTGAGCCCCGGCGGGCGCCGGGACAGTCAACAGACTAGCGGCGGCTACGAGGCACAGACCTCGGATTTGAAGCCGCGCCGATCCGCTTCCCCATACACTCCACGAGTTGCTCATAGGATGGTAATAGGCCTGCGCCGACCGCGGGTAAAGAGACGGGTACGCGGAGCAGCGCCATAAACGAGTGACGGGGCGCCCGGAGGCGCCCCGCCTGACCGTCTGCTTGTGGGCGGAGGTTCGCCCCCGACGTGCGGCCTAGTGAGAGTAGGACAGACGCACAGTGGCAACGCGGCCCAGCGCCGGGGCTCCCACGAAGCTGGCGTAGTTGTTGTCTAACGCGTTCTGAATGTCCAGCTGCGCCGTTACGCCGCTGCGGGGGAAGGTGTATCCGAGCCCGAGGTCGACTACGCCGAATCCTTCAACTGAGCCTACAAATACTCCCGAGTTGGCCTCATAGCCATCCTGGAAACGAGAGCGGACACGTCCCGACCAGCCGTTGTCGGCGTTCCGGTAGCGGACCCCCACCGAGCCCTTGGCCGTGGGAGCGTTGAGCGAGATGATCTCGCTGCCCGCCGTAAAGGCCTCATCGCTCACGAAAGCCGCGCCAACGGCTATCTCCCAGTAATCGCTGGCCAGGTACGTGAACGAGATGTCTCCACCCCCCAGATTCAGGCTGCCGATATTCTGATACGTAACGATCAACGTGGCGTCGCTCCCACCAGCCTGTCCGGGCGTTATGACACCGAGAGGAACTGTGGCGATTGTTCCGGCCAGCGCTGCCGCCGTGGCGTCGGCCGTCGGTTCGTTAGGGAAGGCGAGCCCGACAAGGCCCCTGAACTGCTGTGTGAGATAGGCGCCCAGTGAACTTCCCTCCAGGAACACGTTCGGTGTGACCAGGCGGAGGGCCGAAACGTTGTCCGAAATGTGCGACCAGTACCCGTTGATGCCGAGCAGCAGCCTGCCGCTGATCAATCCCTTGTAGCCGAACTCGATCGTCTGCGTAATCGTCGGCTTCAGAACGTCGATATCGCTGATCTCGGACAGCGGGGTCAGGACGGGGTCGAACGTTTGAGAGAACGGATCCAACGTGGCCGCCACCACCGGAACGTCGGCGTCCCCGGGCGGCGCTATCAGGCCCAGCAGCCCTCCCGCCGCCGGATCCTGCGCGGACACCACCGCCACGGCCTCGGCCCATAGCTGGCCTGTCGTGGTCGGGAGAAACGCGTTGTTGGCCCCGCCCAGAAGAACATTGAACGGCGACTGGTGCTGAGGGACCCCATTGTCGTCCCGCAGCATCTGAAGCCCGTTCTCGGTAACGCCCTGAGCTCGAAGATCATATCGGAACGGACCGCCCAGGGGCACCGTGCCGCCTGAGATGTCGAGGAACAGATTCAGGCTGGTCGGAGTGGAAAAGGCTCGGTTGTAGGTCAGGCGAATGCTGTTTTCCTGTGACGGTTTGTACACCAGCGCCGCTCGGGGTGAGAACACCAGATCGTCGAGTGCCGTGTGGTGGTCGACCCGGGCCGCCAGGACCAGGTCCCACATCGGGCTCAGAGCTGTCTCCGACTGGACGTAGCCGCCAACCTCGGTGACGTCGTCGTCCACATCGTTCTGTCCGTTGATCGTCCCGTCGGTGTCCGGGCGCGTACTGATCAGATCGGCCCCGTACACGAAGCGCTGGTTCTCGCCCAGCGCCGCCGCGTGTTGAAGCTGCGCGACAAAGATCTTTGACTTGTCCACAAGCGGCCGGCCGGAACGCAGCAGAAACGTGTCTTCGTTGTCGCTCTTGTTGAAGAACGCCTGGGCGAAGAAGTCATCGATCTGCAGGCGGCCCTGAACATAATAGTAGGCCCAGTTGTCCACCTGGCCCGCGCCGAGCCCGGTAAAGTCGACACTGTTCAGAGCATTCGTGTAACCACCGTTCACGATGATCGATGTGCCTTCTTTCGGACGGATATCGAACCGGCCATCGATCGACCAGCGCTCGAGATCGTAATCGCGGCCTCGGGCCACGTTGTCCACGAAAGTTCGGGCGAGCACTTGCTGGTTCAAGTCCCCGATGTCCAGACCATTAGTAAAATTCAGACAGGCGGGATCCAACGGGTTGATAGTCGTGCTGTTTGGACTAGCCGCCACGCAGGCCTGAGCCAGTTGCAGCTGTTGGGCTTCCACCGGATCCCGAAGCTCCAAGTTGGTCTCCCAGTCCATGCCTTGAAAATACTGGCCGCTCACTTTGAAGCCGAACTTTTCGTCCGCCGTACGCGCCGCGAGACGGGCTTCCACCAGGGTCAGGGATTCCGAACTCGAGGCAAGCGTTCCCTCCGAGCCCTGGTTTCTGATCCCCGTGGAAACCGACACGTCCACGCCTGGATCGTCTATGGGCGACCGGGTGATGGAATGGATGACTCCGTTCGCGGCGTTCGGACCGTAAAGAGCCGATCCCGGACCCAGAACGACTTCTATCCTATCCAGATCCCAGTTCGTAATCGGATCGAGCCATGTGATGTTGGCTCTGAGCGACGGGATGCGGGCGATCCGGTTGTCAGTGAGCGTCAGCGTGGCGCCTGAAAAGATGTTGTTGAATCCTCGCGCAACGACGTAATTGCTCTGCAGTCCTGTGGAGATCACGTCCACCCCGGCCTGATCCTTTACGTGGTCCGTCGAGGTGATGGCGTTGGCTTCCCGAATGTCCTCAGATGAAACCACCTGAACCGCGGCTGGCGCGTCCAGTACCTTCTCCTCGTGCTTCGAAGCGGTAACCGTGATCGGGTTCAGGTTGAAGGCCCGCTCGACCAGATCTACGCCAACGGTTGTAGTCTGACCCGCCGCCACGGTGACACCAGCCTCGGTCAGAATATCCCAGCCCGGACTCGTAAACGTGACAGAGTAGACTCCGGCCGGGACCGCGATCCGGTAGGTACCCGCCGAGCCCGTGAAGTCGCCGGCGACTACCGCGTCGTCAGCACCGCGGATTTCCACCTGGACAGTCGAGAGCGCCGCGCCGGTCTTGGTGTCCTTGACCGTTCCGGCGACCGCGCCGTCCTGGGCAGCCAAGGGCGTGGCGTAAAGGGAAACCGCAACCGCCGCGGCAAGCAGCACGAGGAACGTGGGGAATCGAACGACGAAGGCGCGCATTTGAAGCCTCGAATCTCGTAGATTGAGAAAGAGAAAGCCCGGGGGAAGTGTAACCCCCGGGCTGTTCACCCACTACTGTTCTGGCACTACAGTGCTAGCATTATAGTCCTTCCAGAATCTAGACCGCCCCACCACGCTCTCGGGCGTGCACGGCGTCGATCATCTTCTGGGCGCTCTCTTCCATGTCGATTACCATCCGGTCGACTTTCGACACGAAGTAGTTATGGAAGATGTTTATCGGAATGGCGATCGTCAGGCCCGTCGCGGTCGTGATAAGAGCGACCTTGATTCCTCCGGCGACAAGCGTGGCTTCCACTTCACCGGCTATTTCAATCGCCTGGAAGGCCTGGATCATTCCGATCACGGTGCCCAGGAAGCCAAGCAGCGGAGCTACGTTGGACAGGGTGGCGAGCCAGACCAGTCCACGCTCCAACTCGGCAACCTGTACGGCGCCGGCGTGCTCGATGGCCGCTGTCACACGGTCGGTTCCCTCATCGTGCCTTTGCAGTCCGGCGGCGAGAATACGTCCGGCCGGCGAGGGCGAGTTCTCGCACACGCCGAGAGCCTCGGAAAGCCGCCCACCAGCTACCAGCTCATCGACTTCCTTGAGCAGGCTGCGGTTTTGAGCGGACTTCACGTTGAGGTTGATAAACTTCCAGACGATGATGAGAATTCCGATAGCGAGGCATATACCAAGCGGCCACATCATGAACCCGCCCGACCTCCAAATGTCGGCGATGTTGAGCGCCTGCCCTTGCCCCAGGTCGGGCGTCTCCTGGACCATCAAAAGAACCGCAGCGGTCGTGCTTACCAATGTGACCTCCAACTAGAGAGTGTCCGAGATCCCGAGGGGGCTACCCGCCGGACCGCCCCTGTCCCGGACATCGGGGCTGGGGAAGCTATTTGGCCGCTTGATACGGTGTCAAGTTTTGTTTGCCA
>JBDLJJ010000022.1:0-32972 GCA_039714435.1 Gemmatimonadota bacterium
TGTACTTGGAGTCGGCGGCATCTTCTTTCGCTCGAAGGATCCGAAGAGCCTGGGCCAGTGGTACCAGAAGTGGCTCGGCGTCCCGGTCGAGCACCCGTACGGGGCGTCTCTGCTGGCCGAAAACATGCCGCCAGGGGCCCTGACCGTGTGGACCCCCTTCGCCCACGACACCGACTACTTCGACCCCTCCACCCGAGAGTTCATGTTCAACCTGATCGTGGATGATCTGGACGGAGCGCTCGCTCAGGTCGAAGAAGGCGGAGCTGAACTCGTTGGCGAGATCCAGGACTACGAGTACGGCCGCTTCGGCTGGTTCATGGACCCTGAGGGCAACAAAGTCGAGCTCTGGGAACCGCCAGCCGAGGCCTAGCCAGCGCTACTTCTGTTACCCCAGAATCTTGAAACGCCCGGGCAGTTCTACCGCGTAAAGGTCGCCTCCGAGAATGTCGAACAGCACGCAGTCCGGCTCTGACGTCGACTGCTGAGCCGTGCCCGTCACGGGGAATTCCTCGACTCGGCCGGTGGCCAGATCAGTGATGGTTGCCACACCTGAGAATTCGATAAGCCATGGGATCGGAAGCGGCGAGAGGTCCAGCGTGACCAACTCGATCTCGACCGTCTTCCCGTCCTTCGCCGCTCTGGAGCCCCACTCGATTCGGATCGCACCAAGCTGAGTCCCCGGCCGGGAGAGCATCTTCGCGGAGAAAGCCCCGTCGATGGGCGCGCCATTGATCATGATCGGAACGAAGTCCCCGCCGCTCAGGGCAAAGAGGTCGAACGATGGATCGGAGCGCGGGTCGACGTGGGAGGCAAGAAGGCCCTCCGTCGCCGAAGGCTCGCTGGCGCTACGGGCCGCGCTGCCCAACGAAGGGTCCAGCGGGTTTTCAGTGCACGCCCCGAGCTGGAGGGCGAGTATTCCGAGCCCCGCTGCGCGCAGATAAGTGACGTTCATGCCGGCTTTTCTCCCGTCTGGAGGAAGATCGACGGTACCACTCGGTATCGACTATTGCAAATCGCAACAGTCGAGCGGAACGTCATGGTGCCGACCGGGTTGGGCGTACTACTCTCAAGCGACAGATCATTCGATCATCCTTAATGGATACAAGAGCCATGCACCCAGACAACGTCCTTCTTGATCTGCTCTGGCACGTGATCGCCCAATGACGCGAGCGCTAGCGAAATTCATATTCGTAGCCATCTCCCTCGTCTGGGCGGTTCTTCCAGCGGTTGGATTCTCACAGGAAATCACCCGCGATCCACTCAGGGTTCCGATCGTTTTTCCAAACGACGGTCTTCCGACTGATCCCGCTGAGTTTCAAGCTTGGCTCATGAGACGAGCCGAGAATCTTGGTGAGGAGGAATTGACTCTCGTCCGCGAACACTTGTACGCACTGATATCTGCGGATGCGAAACGCCGCTTCGAAAGTCTCGGAGATCCCTACCCGCGGTCCGCCGACCCGGACCTGGCGGAACAGTTCGCCTGGGCAAATGACCTCGGCATCATCGGTGCCGCCCTGGTCGCCCGCGCTCTCGACCCCGAAACTCGAGCGGTTGACCCGCAGGGGACGCTCGGTCCAGGACTAGCACTTTTTTTCAAACGGCCATCTTTCCGTCTCATAGCCGAAGAGGACGGGTGGGGGATTGAGTTTCCTCACTATTTCATGATAGGCCTTGCCGACCGGCAGAAACTCGACAACGGCCTGGAGAACAGCCTTTTGATTCTTTCCACGCTGTTCGCCGCGAACTCACCCGAAGTTGGCAGCGCATCACAGGCGACTATCATGGTAGCGTCCGCTCAGACGGACGACGTTCCTGGTTACGCCGCTTTCTGGCTGGTTCGCTTCGACATAGAACCGACAGAAGCTGCTCCAAACACGGTGCCCAACGCAGTGCGAACCTACCGCAGCTACGACGAGGATTCGCACCTGTGGAAGGAAATGGTCGTGTTCAACATTCCATCCGGCGCGCTTGTTGCTTTCTATTCCGGCCTGAAGGGAACGTACGAAGCTAACCGGCAGGATTTTGTCGACTTTCTTGAAACGCTCCGCGTGCGGCAGGGCGACTAATCGACCTGAGCCATAGGTGCCCGTGCTATCACACGGCCGCCGCCTGCGGGAACAGGATGTTGTTCTCCAGGTGAATGTGGAGGTGCAGCTGCTTTTCCAGATCGGCTAGGCCGGCCCATAGCCCGGTCCAGGTGGCGCAGGCGCCCTCGGGAGGCTGGAAATCATTCGTCAATTCCCTCAGGCGCTCCAGGGCGGCTCCGGCAGAGGCGTGCTCATGCTCCATCACTGAGATAGGCCCGCCGGCATCCGCTCCACGTCCGGCCCGGATCATCGGAAACAGGATCTGCTCCTCCTTCATCATGTGATCCTGGAGTTCCATGCGGAGAGCGGTAAACACCTGCTGCAGCTCGCCCAGCACCTCCGGCATCTTGTCGCCGTGCACGGCCAGGACCTTATCGGCCATCTTCTGCAGGCGCGGAAGTTCCGAGCGCAGTGCCTCGTGGTAGGTGGTCAGGATGTGATCGATCAGGTTGTTCGGCGCTTCGTTTTCCCAGCGGGTCGCGGTATCACCGGTGCCGGCGATCGCCGTTTCAACTTCCTCCACGATGCTCTCGGCATCCAGCCCTTTGGCATCGCAGGCCGCGCTAAGCGTACGCCCCCCACGGCAGCAGAAGTCAATGCTATGCCGCTCGAACACCCTGGTTGCCAGCGGATGTGCGATGGCGATGTCCTTAACTGTTTCTTGAGTCGAAATCATTATGCTCACCTGTTATTGCTGTGGTTGATCTATTGCTGTGAATGATCTACTGCTGTGAATACTCACGGCCCGCCGTTCAAGCGTGGATCACGCCTGCCCCCACCGGCTCGAAGCGAGCGCTGAAATGGCGCAGGAACCTGGGTTCTTCGACGATTCTGTATCCACTGAGTTCCTGCCGGCGCTCGAATACTTCCAGAATGGCCTCGACGACGAAGTCGATATGGCTCTTGGTATATACACGCCGCGGGATGGCGAGCCTAACGAGTTCGTTCTTAGCCGGGACGCGCTCGCCGGTTTCCTTGTCCACATGCCCGAACATGACGCTGCCGACCTCCACCGAGCGGATGCCCGCCTCGCGGTATAGCTCCACGGTCAGAGCGATGCCCGGGAACTCGAACGGATCGATCTGGGGCGCGAAGCTCGCGGCGTCGATGTACACGGCGTGCCCGCCCGGCGGCTGGATGATCGGCACGCCGGCTTCGGCGATGTGATCGCCCAGATACGCGCTCGACACGATCCGGTACCTCAGGTAGGCGGGATCGAGTGCCTCGTACAGACCCACAGCGATCGCTTCCAGGTCGCGTCCGGCCAGCCCGCCGTACGTCGGGAAGCCCTCTGTGAGGATTAGTAAATCCTTTTCCTGAGCCGCCAGTTGGTCGTCATTGGTGGCCAGGAAGCCCCCGATGTTGGCCATGCCGTCCTTCTTGGCCGACATGGTGCATCCGTCCGCGTGAGAGAACATTTCACGCGCGATGTCAATCACGGGCATGTCGCCGTAACCCGCCTCCCGCTGCTGGATGAAATAGGAGTTCTCGGCGAACCGGCAGGCGTCTATGTAGAAGGGAATTCCGAACCGGCCGCATATTTCAGCCGTCTCCTTCACATTGGCCATCGATACCGGCTGCCCCCCGCCCGTGTTGTTGGTCACCGTCAGCATGACGAGCGGGATGTTGTCGGGTCCGGTCTTTTCGATTGCTTCCACCAGCCGGCGCGTGTCGATGTTTCCTTTGAACGGACTTGGCTCGGAGAGCAAGTCAGATTCGGGGCAGGGCAGGTCGATTGCCCGCCCGCCCACGTACTCGATGTT
Source organism: Gemmatimonadota bacterium (assembly GCA_039714435.1). Classification (GTDB taxonomy): domain Bacteria; phylum Gemmatimonadota; class Gemmatimonadetes; order Palauibacterales; family Palauibacteraceae; genus JAZDDE01. The sequence continues at coordinate 3,851 of JBDLJJ010000022.1, forward strand.
GGCCCGGGTCGTGTCGAAGTGGGCATTGCTCGGAACCACACTGCCGGGCCGGCAGATCGTGCTGAACAGGATCCGCTCGGCCGCCCGGCCCTGGTGGGTCGGTATGACGTGCTTGAACCCGAAGATGTCACGCACAGCCTTTTCGAACCGGTAGAAGCTGTCGCTCCCGGCGTATGATTCGTCTCCCCGCATGATCGCGCCCCACTGCGCGGCGCTCATGGCTCCGGTGCCGCTGTCGGTAAGGAGATCCAGCATGACATCGCGCGCATCGAGCTGGAACACGTTGTACCCGGCCTCGGCGATGAGGGATTCCCGCTCCTCCCTCGTGCTGAGCCGGATCGGCTCCACCATCTTGATTCGAAACGGTTCTATGATCGTGCGCATGGTCTCCTCATGATCACGGCGTCACTACCCACCGAACGCCTTCACCCTGGCGCAGCTTGTCGAAGCCCTCGTTGATGTCGTCCAGCGCCACGGTCCCGCTCACGACTGGATCCAGGCGCAGCTTGCCCTGCTTTACAAGGTCCACGATTTCCGGATACTCACCGCCGCCGCAGCCGAGACTGCCGACTAGCTCCAGCTCGTAGTACATGAGCCTCGCGGCGGAGATAGAGGCCGGCTCGTGCGAGTATCCGATGACGCACAGCCGGCCGCCCTTCCGGAGCAGGGAGAACGCGAGTTCGATAGTGGCCGGCGTGCCGATCGCCTCGAAGGCGACTCCGACGCCGCCTCCCGTAAGCTTCTTGACGTGCTTGTCGGGCCGGTCGACGCTATCCGGATTCAGCGTCTCTGATGCCCCGAGTTGGCGCGCCACCTCCAGCCGGCTCTCACTCTTGTCTATCGCCAGGACCCAGCCGCCCGCCGCCGCGGCGCACTGCACAACGTTGAGTCCCACTCCGCCGCAGCCGACCACGGCGACTTTGTCTCCCGGCCGCACCCGGCCCCGATTCTTTACCGCGTGGTACGGCGTCGAAATGGCGTCGGCTATCACGCACGAGGCCTCCAGAGGCAATTCGTCGGGCAGCGGAACCAGCTCCGCGGCGGGTGCAACAACGAACTCGGCGTAGCCGCCGTCGATGTTATTGCCGAGCATGACCAGCCGCTCGCACAGGTTCTCCCGGCCCTGGCGGCAGTAAGTGCAGCGGCCGCACGAGAGAACGGCCGGGATGAGCACCCGGTCGCCCTCGCTCCAGTCGTCGGCGCCCTCGCCCAGGCCGGCCACGGTGCCCGAGATCTCGTGACCCAGGATCAGTGGCGGGGCCTTGAATGTCTTCACGCCGTGGTCCAGATAGTGGAGATCGGTGTGGCACATACCGCAGCCCGCCACCCGAACGAGCGCCTCGCCGGGGCCCGGCTGCGGGGTCGGGACCTCTTCCACACTGAGTGGACGGCCGCCGCCGTGGAATACCGCTGCCTTCACGTCGCCCTCCGTGTATAGATGACTCGAAACAGCGTAGTCGCCAGACTGCAGCCCTCGCACAGGTCAGCGAGGTCCGCTGGCTCGACAGGTTCGAGACGCACTTCCAGTCCCAGCGACCTGTACAGCTCTATCTGGTCATCGAGCTGAGGAGGCGCCCCCACGTAGCGGCGCGTCCAGCCTGACTCCTCCAGATCGGCGCGGTCCACGCCGGCTTCTTCCATTCCGGCTACGTACCGGCCAGCGCCGCGCCCGAAGCCTCCAGCTTGGCGAGGCGCCGCCCTCCCAGGATGGCTGCGCCCACGGCCCCGGTGAACTGAACGATGTGCTCGGGCGGCACGTTGACGCCGTCGCCCAGGCTTTCCCGCATCACGCGAACCATGGTCGGGAAGCGCATGATCCCGCCCACCAGCGTGAACTCCGGTTCCATCTGAACGCGCTTCATGAGCCGGACCGAGCGCTCGATCAGCGAAATCATGGCGCCGTGAATGATGTCGGCCGGCGCCTCGCCCTGACTCACGTGGTTGATGACCTCCGATTCCGCGAACACGGCGCATACACCCGAGATGGGGACGGCCCCCGACGACTCTTCCACCAGCGGGCCTATCTGTTCGATCGGAATGCCGAGGTAATGGCCCGTCTTCTCCAGAAACGCACCGGTCCCCGCCGCGCACTTGTCGTTGAGGCGGAAGGACCTGACCCGCCCCCTCTCGTCCAGCCGCATGGCCTTCACGGTCTGTCCGCCCACGTCCAATACGGTCCGTGTGTCCGGGAAGAGCGAACGCGTTCCCCAGGATTGGGCTGTAAGATCGGTGGCCTGCACGTCGCGAAACGATATGAGATTTCGTCCGTATCCGGTCGTGGCCACGTAGGCCACCGCGTCGCGCTCCAGGCCCGCTGCCCTCAGGGCCTGGTCGAACGTGTCCCGGGCCGCCTTTTCCAGCTGGAAGCCGGTGGCCGTGATTCCGGTTCCGGCCAGATTCCCGCTCTCGTCCACGATCGCGGCCTTGGTGTGCGTCGAACCGATGTCGATTCCCGCCGTGTATCTCACGCTGCCGCTCCTTTGGCAGCCCCGGCGTCCGCTGACGTGGCTGCTGCGTCTGGTGACGCGGTGTTAGCTCCGCTGCCGATTCGCTCCAGCGCGAACAGGGCCGCCCCCAGCGCTCCCATGAAGTGTGATTCTTCGCTGACATTCATCTTGCCGCCCACCATTTCGTTTAGCACCTCGACCATCGCCTTGTTGCGCGTGACGCCGCCTGAAAACGTGATCTCCGACTCTATCCCGACGCGCTTGAGCAGGCCGAACGAGCGCGAAGCGATGGACTTGTGCACCCCGAGCAGTATGTCCTCCAGTTTCTTGCCGCGGGCCAGCCACGACAGAACCTCGGACTCGGCGAACACGGTGCAGGTCGTGCTGATGGTGACCGGGCGTGTTCCGCGCAGCGCCGTCGGCCCGAGGTCCGACAGGTCGATCTCCAGCGCCGCAGCCGCTGACTGAAGGAAGCGGCCCGTGCCGGCGGCGCACTTGTCGTTCATGCAGAAGTCGAGCACGTCGCCGCCTGGTGCGATGCGGATCGCCTTGGTGTCCTGTCCGCCCATGTCCAGCACCGTCTGCGTGTCGGGAAACATCTGGGCCGCACCTCGCGCGTGGCACACGATCTCGGTGATCTGCGCGTCTCCGAACTCCACTTTGTAGCGCCCGTATCCGGTTCCGATAACGAAGCCGACGTCCGCCTCCGCCAGGCCCGCCTCCTCGAGCGCCGCGCTGAACGCGTCGCCCGCCGCGAGTACTACGTTGGCCCCTGTCGCAATCAGGCTGCGGCCTACGATATGGCCCGCCCCATCGATGACGACCGCTTTCGTCTGCGTAGAACCGACATCCACTCCGGCTGCGTAGTTCATAGGCTCAGATCCTGATTAGTGCGCCGACGGCGTGGCCGCCGCGGAATGATCGAGGCGCAGCTTGCGGGACTTCAGACCTTCGAAGAACGCATCGATCCGGTTCTTGAGTTGGGCCTCCGATACGACCCGCTTGTCCATCATGTCCGACTCGATGTGGAGGCAGAGCACGTCTCTCGATTCCAGCACCACCCGCCTGCTGTCCGCCAGGTTCGTCGAGACCGTGCGGCAGCTCTTCACCGGATGGTACACGACCCCCTCAGCTCCGTACGCGTCGATCGCCTCTATCAGGGCTTTGTCCTGGAACAGCATGGCGTCTGTGGCGGCCCGGACTCCGCGTACCAGGCCCTCGGCCAGACTCTCCAGCGGCCGCGTCAGGTCGTACTCGAAGTCCAGGTGCAGGCCGCCGGAGGCGAACCACATGTAGGTGGAGCTGACGAACGTGCCACCCCAGTCGGAGAACAGCTCGTAGAAGCGGCGGAAGATCGGGTAGCAGGGAACTCCGACGAAGATCAGGCGGTGTTCTTCCACGCCCACGCCGTGCGGGGAGATCCCCTGAGCCGCCTTGTGCTCCATCTCCTTTACCAGGTCTCTGAAATACGCCACACCCTCGGGCGTGCCTCGCAGGGCGTTGGCGACCCCGAGATAGATCGTGCCGTCCAGCATGGCGTCGTAGACGGCCGGCGATCCCTGGTTTATAGCCATCATCCTGCGCCAGCTGCGGCCCATGTCGTTGGTCCGATCCAGCACCTCGCGCAGCCGATCGATATCGAACGCGCGACCCGTTACCTCTTCCAGCGTCTGTATCAACTCCCGTAGCTGATGCTCCACGTAGTCGATATCTCGCTGCAGGTAATCGCCTACGTCGTCCTGCCGGCGCGCACCCGGAACGTCGATCGTGCAGATGGGGATGTCGTACATGCGCTCCCAGATCTCGGCCCATTTGATGTAGGTGCTGCAGGCGTTGGTCAGGACCGCCACGCTGGGGGCCGGCACCCGGCCCATGGGATGCTCGCCGCCTCGCACCTGAAGCGCGTAATCGGCCTTCACATAGCCGCATACATCCGGCGAGAAACCGTGGTCTTCGGCCAGGTTGAGGTACTCATCGGACACCTTACGCACCGCTGTCTGCAGGGAGTTGATCTCCGGGAAGACGATGGGCAGATCGAACGTACGGAGCAGCTCGCACAGGCTGCCCATGACGAAGACGTAGGCCGACTGCCCTCCACTGGCCGCCGTGTCGCTCAGGCCGGCGAACCACTCCTGGAACAGACGCTTCCCGTCCCTGTTGCCGCGCCCGATCAGTTCCTCTGTCGCTACCGCCTGACTCATATCATCTCTCTCTGCGGCCCATCGGCCGCTTGCCTTAGTCGGTCTGCCGCTATTCGAAAAGAATGTTCTCGACGAACGTTTCGAGCTGGATCTGCAGATGGTCGAACCTCGTCATCTTTTCCTCGAACTCGGTGAGGAAGTACGGGATGTCTTCCTTGTCCAACTCCTGAGAGTAGGCCACCTGCTCGTCCAGTCCCGGCTCACACATCTTCGCCGCCGAAACGATGGCAGCCTCGGCCCCGCTGTCCCGGATTCGCTTCAGCAGCATGGCCTCCTTGGGCTTTCGCAGATCGTGCTGCACGGGGCTGTATGAGGACTTGTTCAGGTATGCCTCGGCCAGATCGGCCAGCGGATCTTCACCGGTCGGGACATCCTCCAGGATCCAGCGCAGGCCGATGAGCAGGTCGTCGTCCACCACGTAACAGAACTGGGCGATCGAGCGCAGCAAGTCGAGCGGTGGCTGTTCGCAGAACCCGCCCTCGAACACGACCCGCATCTTGTCCTGCTGCCGGCCGTCTCTGTCCCGGATCAGCGGCAGAAGTCCGGCCAGCAACTCGTTGTGCTCCTCCCGCGGCAGCAGCCCGGCCGTCGAAGTGAGCACGTAAGCTTCGTCCACGGACAGGAGCCAGGGAGTTTCCCGTTTGATAGCGTACACCTCGCGCAGCAAGCGGCGGTTCTCGTTGAACACCGCGATCGAGCAGCGCAGGTCGTCATCGCTCACCTTGCGCCCCGCGACCTCCTCGATGTCCGACAGCACGCGTGCGTACTCTTCCCTGAGGTAAGTGCCCGAAAAGGACGAGTTGGGATTCTGGGGGAAATACAGGATCTGACTGGGCTCAGGCAGGTTTCTGGTCCACATGCCGGCCAGGTTCCGGGCCGCATCGCAGATGGGGTGCGTTACGAACATGTCGAGCTCGAGACGGCCCGTGAGAGCAAGCTCGAGAGAGCTTCTGAGTACCGAGCACAGATAGGAGCCGAAGTGCGAGTCAGCCTCACGCCGCTCCACCGGAGCGCCGCGCACCTTCACCGGGAGCATCCCCGCCGCGTGGGCCAGTTCCTCCGGGAAGTAAACCTGGAAGTGTCCCAGCACCTTGCCGCCCCCCTCCCGCCACCTGCGGACGGTCGGGAAGTCAGTGTCTTCAACCAGGTCACGGCAAGCAGCCAGCGCCTCGTCCAGCGAGGGCTCCGGCCCGAGCTGGAGGATCCGGCCAGCCGAACTCACGCCGGATTCCGATCCCGTCTCGCCCGCGCCCTGATCCCCTGCTCCTCCCGTCCGGGCCACTTCGCGCGGCGTCATGCGTCCCTCCAGACCGGCTCGCGCTTCTCGAGGAAAGCGGCCAGGCCCTCCCGGGCGTCGTCCAGCTTCATCAGGTCGTCCAGGTAGTGCCTCTCGGCCCCGGCCAGGGCTTCGGTGGCTGGAAGATCGAGCCCATCGACGACGGCTCTCTTGGTGAGGCGCAGCACGGGCAGGCTGAGCGAGGCCAGCTCAGCCACATAATTCGCCACGAGTTCGTCGAACTTCTCTGGCTCGGCAACCTGGCTGACCAGGCCTATGTCTCGGGCCTCACTGGCCCGCAGCACCCGGCCACTGAGGATCAGATCCAGAGCTCGCTGTCTGCCCACCAGCCGCGGAAGAAGAGCGGCGGCTACCGGCGGAAAGACTCCGAGCTTGATCTCGGGCTGTCCAAGCTTGGCCCGGGAGCTGGCCAGAATCACGTCGCAGGCCAGCGCCAGCTCGCACCCGCCTCCCAGTGCCGCACCGTTCAGCGCGCCGACAACCGGCGCGTTAAACCTCAGCAAGCGGCCGATGGCGCTATGAAAGGTCTCGATCATGAACTCGACGCGTTCGGCCGTGTGGTCCGCCACATCCACGCCCGCGCAGAACGCTTTCCCCGTAGCGGTCAGCACGAGAAGCTTGAGTTCCGGGTCGGAGCTCAGGCCGGCCAGCACGGCGTCCAGTTCCTGCAGCATGGGGATGTGGAGCACGTTGAGCGGCGGATGATCCAGTTCGATCGTGGCCGTTCCGCCCTCGCGCCGCAGGTTCATGTACCTCAGATCCTGGCTCATGGCAGGGAATTCAGAGTTCATGGCTGGGAATCCGGTCCGGCCGTTACCGCGGCCTCTGCCGCGCCCGCGTTCAGCGCCGTTCCGCACACGCCGCAGTATTCGAACTGGGCCGGAATCCCGTCCGCTCCGCACTGTGCGCACTCACCCGCCGGCGGTCCCCATACGAACTCGCTCGACCCGCCCGCCGCGGCCAGCTCGCGCAGGTGCATGTAGCGGGGCTTACGCTTCTGCACGAAGGCGCGCATCCCTTCCCACGGCTCGTAACTCGAGTAATGGGTGGAAAGCCAGTCCGCGGCGTGCCCGATCGTCTGCCCCCAGGCCATCTCTTTCCAGAAGTTGACCTGCTGCTTCGTGTAGCGAACGCACTCCGGAAACTGGTTCAGGAGCTGTTGAGCCAGGTCACGCACCGCCTCATCCAGCCGCTCCAGGCTGATCGAGAACCCGTCTTCGCCCGACTGTGCTTTGGCGATCTGCTCCGGCGTAGCTCCCTCGATGAACTCCCCGTCCTTCAGCACCGATGGCACGACGCGGTTGACGAGGCCCCAGTCCAGGGCCTGCGGGGCGGGGATCTTACCGTTGAACAGCAGCATCTCGCGGGCCCGCCGGTCGCCGATCATCAGCGGCAGCCACTGGGTGGCACCACCCGCCGCTACACTGCCGACACGCGTGCCGACCTGGCCGATCCAGGCGTGCTCGGCCATCACGGCCAGGTCGCAGGCCATCTGCGATTCGTTGCCTCCGCCCACGGCCATACCGTTCAGCCTGGCGATGACGGGCTTTCCGCTGAACATGATGCTCTCGATATAGGCCCGGAACAGGCGCATGTACTTCCAGTAGTCACGCGGCCGGGAGGTATAGAGCTCCTCGTATTCCTTCACATCCCCGCCGGTGCAGAAGGCGCGGTCGCCGGCTCCGGTGTACACGATCACTGAGACAGAGTCATCGAACGCCGCATCCTGGAACGCCGCGGTCAGTTCCTCCAGCGCGGAGGTTGAATAGGCGTTGTAGTTGTGCGGCCGGTTGATCGTGATGTTCGCGACCCAGTCGGCCTTGCTGTACAGGACTTCCTGGAATCCGAAAGAATTCGCGGGCTTCGATTCAAAGTGTGTCATGGAGCTATTCCTCAGGCGGTGGAGCGAATAGTGGTGGCTTCAAGTGCCAATTCGAGCGCCGAATCGACGTAACGATCCGCCAACGGCATGAGCAGATCGTGGAACCTGTTGAACAGAGCCGCAGCGCAGTCGCCCGCCCAGTCCGGTGGCTGGAGAGGGGCAGGCAGAAACGGGTCGATGAGCGGAAAATCGCGGTACTCGTGGACCAGCGCGAAGCGCTGAACGAAGCAGGACTCGGGCTGGAGCAGGCCCGCCTCCAGGTCCGCACGAAAACGCTCGTACGTCGGTAGATGGCTAGAGACGAACGCCTCGTACCTGGCGTTGATCGCCGGCAGATCCCAGGCCCGGGCCACGAGTTCACCCTCGTCACAGAACCCCAGGTGCTCGGCCCTGAAGATCTCCACGTTGTCACGACACCCGACCGCGTCCGCCACCTCGGCGACCTCGGACCCTACATCGTGAGGACAGATGCGCAGCCCATAGCCCAGCGATCCACAGCCGAGCCAGGAGAGCTGTGTCCTCAGGTGATCACGCTGCTGGCGGTTCTCTTCCGGAATCGAGTAGGAGATGAGAAACCAGCTCCCGTCCCACGGCTTGTCCCGAGGTGGGTCGTAAATCCGGGCCTTGCCCTCCTCCAGCAGCCTGCGGCCCTTTCGGGTCAGCTCGTAGAAGCTGTTGCGGCCGTGACGGTATGAGGAGAGCCAGCCCTTAGCGGTCATGCGCGACAGAACTGTGCGCACCGCCCCATCCGACAGCCCGAGGGGTTTCAGGAGAGCGATCAGACTTCCCACCCAGACAGGCTCCGCGCGCTGCAGGAGGAAGTCTCCAAACAGCGTAAATACGAGGTCCTGAGGTCTGCGTGTCGCCATTCGCGGTCTCACACGGAGAGAGTGCCCGAAATTAGAGTGCCGGGAATCAAATATAACAATCTGTCTACGGTCGTAAAATTACTGTAAGATTTATGCCAGGGCAAGCGCTTATTGCGTCCCCGAAGCCCGCCGCGGCGCCTGTCCTGGACTGAAAGCCGCCGACAGGCGAGTATTGCCTGCGCTTATCACCACCTCGAACGACGGAGATCGAAGCTGTTGAGACTACTGTGCGTGGCGGGGGCTTCCGGGACTGGTAAGACGACTCTGCTAGAGCGGCTGCTGGATCACCTCCCCACAGATCGCGGCCGCGTCGCTCTGTTAAAGCACACCCATCACGAGCTGGACTGGCACCCGCCCGGCAAGGACTCGACCAGGTTCTGGCAGGCCGGCGCCGGTGTGGTCGTAGTCGTGGACCCGGTGCAGAAGGCGAGCTTCACGAGGGCCACCGACGATTCGAATCGGCCGTCCGCCCGGGGGGCAGGCGGCGACGGCTCAGACAGTCTCCTCCAGACGCGCAGTCTTCTGGACGCGTGCAGCGCACTTCCGGGATCCATCGAGATCGTCCTGGCGGAGGGCTGGACGAACTCTCTCGCACCCAAGGTGTGGTTCGCGGGAGGCGATCGGGAGACGCTGCCGTTCGATCAGGTTCCGGAAGTCCGCGCGATCATTTCGGACCCGGAGGGGCCTATTTTGAACGCGGAGGGGCTCGAGAATTCCGGCGCTGAGGGTACACCGCCCGTGTACACGCGCGATGATGTGGCTGAGCTGGCCGCCAGGATCTGGGACTGGGCCGCTCCGCTCAGCGAACTGAGAGAAGTTGCCGCAGCGTCCGCCAGCACCGAGTCGCGGTTGGCTAGCTCCAGCTAGCCGAGGCGCCGTCCGCTTCCGCGGGCTCAGACGCCGGCCGCTCCGGCCGCCTGTCTCGCCTCGAACACCTGATCCATCCACTGCAGAGCCGCCACGCTGCTCGGAAAGCCTACCGTCGTTCCGGCCAGCAGGGCCACTTGCTCTACCTCCGCACGGGTCGCGCCGGCATCGAGTGACTGCCGCAGCTGCGACTGCACCGCACCACGGTACCGGGCCCCGATAGCGATGCCGAGCTTGACCAGGTGCCGGGCCTTCCGGTCCAGGGGACCAGCGGCGTGACAGGCCCCGGCGAACGCTTCATGGCCTTCGCATACCTCGGGGTAACGCCCGCGTAATTCCTGGAAGAACGGCGGTAGATAATCGGACACGTTTTGACCTCCGTAGACTGGTTTATGAGGAGGCCACTATAGCTCCTTGACGACCTTTCGCAGTTAGGCTATATAGTATTTGCGACAAAACGGGTCCTTTTACTCTTTTGATAGGTGGACCGGTGCAGCTGACGCGTGAGAGCGAACATGCGATTCGTGGTCTGGCCTTCCTTGCGGGGGAGCCACCGGACCAGCCCATCACGGTGTCGGCAATCGCCAACGCTAGAGATCTCCCCCCTTCCTTCCTGGCCAAGATCTTTCAGAAACTTGCCCGTCACGGGCTCGTTCAGTCGGCTCGCGGCCGCGGCAACGGCTACTCCCTGGCCAGAAAACCGACAGACATCAGCGTCCTGGAAGTGGCCGTCGCGGTAGAGGGATCGGTGCTTCTGACCCGCTGTCTCCTGTGGTCTGCCCACTGTCATGATGACGATCCATGCCCTCTGCACTATCTGCTCAAGGACCGGGCCCGTCTGCTCGAGGACAGGCTGGGGAAGATCACGATATCGGACGTCGCAGCCGCGGCGCCGGAGTCCTGAAGTGAACGACACAAGGCGAATGACATGAGGCGAATGACATTCCGGGCGTTGACAATTCTCACAGCCGGAGCTCTGGCGCTGACCGCGTCCTCGGCCGGCGCCACACAGACGCAGGAAGGGAAGGCAGTATTCGATGCCAAGTGCCTCGCCTGCCACAGTGTCGGAAGCGACCGGGTAGTCGGCCCCGGCCTGGAGGACATCACGAACCGCCGCGACAGAGCCTGGCTGGTCTCGTTCATCTCCGATCCGGCTCTCATGCTCGCCGACGGCGATACCATCGCCACGCGGCTGCTGGCCGAGTACCTGGTACCGATGCCGGACCTCGGCCTTACCGACGCCGAGGTCGAAGCCGTTATCGCGTATCTGGCCGAACCAGCGGCGGCTCCGTCCGCCAATGGCGCAGCGCCTGCACCCGCCGGCGACCCGGCGGCCGGCCGGGCGCTGTTCACCGGAGAGCGGCAGCTCGCGGCCGGCGGGCCGGCCTGCAGCTCCTGTCACTCAGCGAATGCTGCCGGGCTGTCGGGCGGGACGCTGGCCAAAGACCTGTCGCAGGTGTCTGAAACGTACGGAGTAGCTCTCCCCGGAGTGCTGAAGACCACGCCGTTTCCAGTCATGCAGGACATCTTCGCGGCCCGTCCACTGACGGACGAGGAGATCGCCGACATTACCGCACTTCTACTCGAGACTCCCGCCCCAGGCGCTGCGGCGGGTTCTGTCTTCGCATTTCCGGCGTCGGGAGCGGGAGGCGCAATCGTACTTCTGCTGCTGGCCGGATTCGTATGGAGAGGACGCCTGCGGGGCGTCCGTAAGCCTTTGATCGGAGGCCACCGATGAGCTGGATCAAGGACGTCACGGATCCGAAATTCCGGGTCTGGGAGGAGTTCTACCGCAATCGGTGGCAGTACGACCGAAAGGTGCGCAGCACGCACGGCGTCAACTGCACGGGTGGTTGCAGCTGGGAGATCTTCGTCAAGGACGGGATCGTCACCTGGGAGATGCAGGCCACGGATTACCCCAAGCTCAAGAACGGCCTCCCGCCCTACGAGCCCAGAGGCTGCCAGCGCGGCATCTCGTTCTCCTGGTACCTGTACAGCCCGATTCGGGTCAAACACCCGTACATCCGCGGCGTACTGGCGGATCTGTGGAAAGAAGCAAAGGCCCGCCACGCGGACCCGGTCGAGGCCTGGACCTCGATCGTCGAAAACCCCGACGCCCGCGCCAGCTTCCACACAGCCCGTGGAAAAGGCGGGTTCCGCCGTGCCTCGTGGTCCGATGTGTTGGAGATCCAGGCGGCGGCAAATGTCTACACCATCAAGAAGTACGGACCGGACCGGGTGATCGGCTTTTCTCCCATTCCGGCTATGTCGATGCTGAGCTACGCCGGTGGCTCCCGCTTCCTCCAGCTTATGGGCGGGGTCAATCTCAGCTTCTACGACTGGTACAGTGACCTTCCGCCCGCCTCGCCCGAGGTGTGGGGCGAACAGACCGACGTGTGCGAGAGCGCTAGTTGGTACGACTCCAAGTACATCGTGGTGATGGGGTCGAACCTCAACATGACCCGCACGCCCGACGTGCACTTCGTGGCGGAGGCCCGGCACAACGGCACCAAGCTCGTAGTGTTCTCGCCCGATCTGAGCCAGGTGTCGCGCTATGCGGACTGGTGGGTGCCGGTGCATGCCGGCCAGGACGGGGCGTTCTGGATGGCGGCCAACCACGTGATTCTCAAGGAGTTCCACGCCGACCGGCAGGTGCCCTACTTCACCGAATACCTGAAGCGCTACAGCGACGCACCGTTCCTGGTCACCCTGGAAGAGACATCCGACGGTTGGCGGGCATCGCGCCTGCTCAAGGCCAGCGATCTGGAGCGTTACGCCGCGGTCGAGAATCCCGACTTCAAGTTCCTCGTGTTCGACGAAGAAGCGTCGGCGCCGCGGCTGCCCAAGGGAAGCGTCGGCTACCGCTGGGAGAAGCCGGGCGGGAAGTGGAACCTCGAGATGAAGGACGGTCTCGATGACTCCGAGATCACCCCGGCGCTTTCCTTCCTGGACGGAAAGGACGAGGTGCTCCAGGTCGGGTTCTCCGACTTCGCCGAGGACGTCGTGCGCGATCGCGGGGTTCCCGTGCGCTACATCGACACGAAGCGAGGCCGGGTGGCCGTCGCCACGAGTTTTGATCTGTTGATGTCCCAGTTCGGCGTACCGCGCGGGCTGGAAGGCGACTATCCGACAGACTACGACGATGCATCCAGCCCTTACACCCCGGCCTGGCAGGAACGCTACACGGGGATATCCGCCGACACGGTCGTCAAGTTCGCGCGCGAGTTCGCCAACAACGGTGAGGCCACGAACGGCAAAAACACCGTGATCATCGGGGCCGGAATCAACCACTGGTATCACAACAATCTCATCTACCGCGGCCCCATCACGGGCCTCATGCTGACGGGCTCGGTGGGCGTGGACGGAGGCGGACTGGCCCACTACGTGGGGCAGGAAAAGCTCGCTCCGGCGGCGCCCTGGGGGACGATCGCCTTCGCCAAGGACTGGCTGGCGCCGCCCAGGCTGCAGAACGCGCCCTCGTTCCACTACGTGCACACCGACCAGTGGCGCTACGAGACCGGTTTCCAGGAGTACGACGCTGACCACGGCACCAACCTGACGGACGGTCACACGATCGATCAACAGGTCCGGGCTGTCCGGCTCGGCTGGCTCCCGTTCTACCCGCAGTTTCCGCGTAACAGCCTGGATCTCGTCAAAGATGCCCAGGAAGCGGGCGCCAGCAGCGACGAGGAGATCGTGGACTGGGTCGCCGAGCGGATTCGCACCAGGGACCTGCGCTTTTCCGTCGAAGATCCCGACGCGCCCGAAAACTGGCCCCGGGTGTGGTACATCTGGCGCGGCAACGCCCTGATGTCGAGCGCCAAGGGGCATGAGTACTTCATGCGCCACTATCTCGGCACGCATGACAATGCCATCGCCGACGAGAAGGCCAAGGGGACGACGAGTGAGGTCGAGTACGTGGACAAGCTTCCACGAGGAAAGTTCGACCTGATCGTGGATCTCAACTTCCGGATGGACACCTCGGCCCTGTACTCGGACATCGTCCTGCCGGCTGCCACCTGGTACGAGAAGGACGACCTCAACTCGACCGATCTGCATTCCTTCATTCACCCGCTGTCGCAGGCCGTGCCGCCCTGCTGGGAGTCGCGCAGCGACTGGGACATCTTCAAGTCCCTGGCCGAGGCCACGGCGGAGCTGGCCAAAGTGCATCTGCCCGAGCCGGTCAAGGACATCGTGGCCGTTCCGCTCCAGCACGACTGCCCCGACGAGCTGGCCCAGAGCTCAGTCCAGGACTGGTTGCACGGCGAGTGCGAATACATCCCTGGCAAGACGGGACCCAAACTCAAGGTGGTCGAGCGCGACTACGCGAATCTGCACGACCGCTTCATCAGCTTCGGGCCGGCAGCGCGCAACGGCATCGGAGCCCACGGTACGAGTTGGGCCATGGAGGATCAGTATGACGCCCTGATCGAGACTGGACCTACAGTCTCCGTCAACGGCGATACCTACCCATCGCTGGATGACGCGGTACACGCCGCGAATGTGATCCTGGCCCTGGCGCCGGAGACCAACGGCGAAGCGGCCTACCGCGCCTTCAAGGCTCACGAGGAGAAGGTGGGTCTTCCCCTGGCCGATCTGGCCGAGCCGTACCGCGGGGTCACCATGACCTTCGAGGATATCGTGGCCCAGCCCCGCCGCCTGCTTACGAGTCCGGTCTGGTCCGGACTCACCAACGAGGGCCGGCCGTACTCGCCGTTTACGTACAACGTCGAGCGGCTCGTGCCGTGGCGCACTTTAACCGGCCGGCAGCAGTTCTACCTCGACCATCCGGGCTACATCGAATTCGGAGAGCACCTTCCGACCTACAAGCCAAAGTGTGATCCGGTGGCCTACGGTGATCTTCGCAAAAGCGAACAGGAGGAAGGGACGCTGTTGCTCAACTACCTGACTCCGCACGGCAAGTGGCATATCCACTCGACGTACTACGACAATCACAGGATGCTCACTCTGTCACGCGGCATCGAGCCGTTCTGGCTCAACGACGTCGAGGCGGAGTCGGTGGGCATCGCCGACAACGACTGGGTCGAGGTGCACAACGATCACGGCGTGGTTGTCACGCGGGCCGTGGTCAGCTCACGCATCCCGCCGGGCGTCGCGATCTTCTATCACTCGCCCGAGCGTACGATCTCGGTTCCCAAATCGCCCCTGCGCGGCAACCGCCGCGCCGGCGGGCACAACAGCCTCACCCGCACCCGTCTCAAGCCCGTACTGATGATGGGCGGTTACGGTCAGTTCACGTACCACTTCAACTACTGGGGACCGACCGGCGTCAACCGGGACACACATGTCCTGGTGAAGAAACTAGAAGGCAAACCGCAATTTTGAGCTGAGTCCAGGAGCCGCGAGAGGAATCCGAATGGACGTTCGCGCACAGGTATCGATGGTCTTCCATCTCGACAAGTGCATCGGGTGTCACACGTGCAGCGTAGCCTGCAAGAACGTGTGGACGGACCGCAAAGGCACCGAGTACATGTGGTGGAACAACGTGGAAACCAAACCCGGTACGGGTTATCCGACGTTGTGGGAGGACCAGGAAAAGTATCGTGGTGGCTGGGAGATGAAGAACGGAAAGGCCAAGCTGCGCATTCAGGGCAAGGCGGCCAGCCTGGGAAACATCTTCCACAACCGTAAGCTGCCGGTCCTGGACGACTACTACGAGCCGTTCACCTACAAGTACCAGGACCTGTTCGACGCCCCGGCTTCCGACGACCAGCCCACGGCGCGGCCCATTTCCATGGTCACCGGTGAGGACATGGACATCGAGGCCGGACCCAACTGGGACGACGATCTGGGCGGATCTCCGCTCTACGCCGAGAACGACTTCAATCTGCGTGAGTTGAGTGAGATGGAGCGAAAGGCTCTGTTCGAGACCGAGCGCATGATCCACTTCTACCTTCCGCGCATCTGCAACCACTGCCTGAACGCGGGCTGTGTGGCCGCCTGTCCGGCGGGCGCGATCTACAAGAGGGGAGAGGACGGCGTCGTCCTCGTCAACCAGAACAAATGCCGCGCCTGGCGCATGTGCATTTCCGGCTGCCCGTACAAGAAGGTGTACTACAACTGGGGCTCCGGGAAATCCGAGAAGTGCATCCTTTGCTTCCCGCGCCTCGAGACGGGACAGGCCCCGGCCTGCTTCCACTCGTGCGTCGGGCGCATCCGTTACCTGGGCCTGCTTCTGTATGACGCCGACCGCATCCCTGACGCGGTCAACGTCGCCGACGAGGACCTCGTGGAAGCCCAGCGCGACATGATCCTGGACCCGTTCGACCCGGAAGTTATCTCCGAGGCCAAGCGCTGCGGAATCGACCCGTTGTGGATCGAGTCGGCCCAGAAGTCGCCGGTTTACAAGTATGTGAAGACCTGGAAGCTGGCCCTCCCGCTGCATCCGGAGGCGCGTACGCTGCCCATGCTGTTCTACGTGCCGCCTCTGCTGCCTGTGATGGCATCCATGAACGGCGGTAACTACGAGATCGACGGAGCTGATTATTTCGGCTCGCTGGAACAGGCTCGGGTTCCGCTGCGCTACCTGGCGCGCCTGTTCGCGGCCGGAAACGAGGAGATTCTGCGAACCGTGATCGAGAAGCTGATCGCGGTGCGGCTCACCCGGAGACAGCAGACGGTGGGAGATGACATCGGGTCCGATGTCGAAGCCGTTCTCGATGCCACCGGCCTCACGCGGGAAATGGCCAATGACATATACGAGCTGACTTCACTGCCCACCTTCGAGCAACGCTTCGTGGTGCCTCCTTACCACCGCGAACTGGCCATCGAGATGATGGGAGACCCGCTGGCCCACAAGGGAGCCGCGGGAGTCGGCCAGCGCGTAGCGCCCGCGAGGGGACCGTGAGCGGGACCGGGGTTTCAGGCGGAGCCGAGGTTTCGCGCGGCGCCGGAGTCTCACGGGCCGATGGGGTTTCGAGTGGCGCCGGAATCCCGGCCGGCGAGACGCTGCTGCTCCTGGCCCGTGCCCTGGACTACCCAGAGGCGGACAGCGCTGAGATCCGCGACCAGTTGATCCAGCGGCTCGGCCAGTCGCGGCCTGAGACGGCCAGCGCGCTGGAGGCCCACCGAGACGCGGCCAGCGCTCTTTCTCTTTATCAGGAGCAAGAGGTCTACGCCGCCACGTTTGACGTCAACCCGGCGGTGTGCCTGTACGCCGGGTATCACCTGTTCGGGGACAGCTACCAGCGCGGCGCGTTCATGGCGCAGCTCAACGGCACCTACAGCGAGGCGGGGTTCAGCGCGGGCGAAGAGCTTCCGGACAACCTGTGCGTGGTGCTCCGCTTTCTGGCCCGCTGCGAGACGATCGAGGAGCCCTTACCGAGCATGGAGGACGGGCTGGACGCGTGGGTGAGAGACCTCATCGACGACGCCATCGTGCCCGCGCTCAAGGTCATCGTACGCGCATTCAAAGACACAAAGAACCCGTATGCGCCGCTGCTTCAGGCGCTTCTTCAGACGTTCGACCGGTCCTCCGCCGATGGCCGTGGCGATGGGACGGAAAGCGGCCGCCCGCGATCCAGACCGCTTCCCGTCGTGCAGACGAACTGGCCAGAGGACCTGGCGAACACCGGGGCCGCGCCGCGGCCCGAACCCATGTAATCCGGGGTGCAAGCAATGTCGCTGAATACAGATCTGATCCTGTTCGTCGTGCTGCCATACCTCGCGGTCGCACTCGCGGTGATCGTGAGCGCGATGCGGTTCTTTTCGAACAGCTTCTCGTTCTCCTCGCTCTCGTCTCAGTTTCTCGAAAGCGGCCGTCTGTTTTGGGGATCGGTGGCCTTCCACTACGGCATTCTGGTGGTCCTCGTCGGTCACCTCATAGCGCTTCTGATCCCGAGCGGGGTGATCGCTTTCAGCCGCGTTCCGGTCCGTCTCTTCCTGCTCGAAGCCACGGGGTTGGCGTTCGGTATCCTGGCGCTCGTAGGTGTGGTCCTCCTGTGGCAGCGCCGGGCTACGGTCTCGAGGGTCAGGGCGGTCACCTCACGCTGGGACCTCATACTACTGTTTCTGCTGCTGACGCAGATCGCGACCGGTGTGTACACGGCGGTCTTCCACCGCTGGGGCCTGGCGTGGTCGGTGCACACCGCGGTTCCCTACCTGTGGTCGCTCGGCAGTCTGTCGCCAAACCCGGAGCTGGTGGCCGGTCTTCCGCTCATGGTGAAGCTGCACATCATCAACGCCTTCGCCCTGATCGCCATCATTCCGTTCACCAGACTGGTGCACTTCCTGGTCGTGCCCGTGTGGTATCTGTGGAGACCGTATCAGCTCGTGGTCTGGAACCGCAGGACGACTGGTCCCGGCCGCTAGACCGCCGCGTCACCAGTAGCCGCGCCAAGGCCAGCAGCCAGAAGCAGCGGTGCCGAACATAGTAGTGCCGAAAGCAGCAGAGCCGAACGTAGTACTGAAAATCAAATTTACTGTGCATAAATGGAGGCATGATGCCCGAAACGGGCCGCGCCAAACTAACGCTCGCTCTCAACACGATCGCCTTCACCGTCTGTTTCGCCGCCTGGATGCTCAACGGCGTTCTGGTGACCTTTCTTATCGACAACCAGGTGTTCGACTGGAACGCGAGCCAGATGGGCTGGCTCATAGGCATTCCGGTCCTGACCGGAGCCCTCACTCGTCTCCCGATCGGTCTCCTGACGGACAAGTTCGGCGGACGGCCCGTGTACGCGCTTCTAATGCTCACGTCGGCTATTCCCATGTACTTCCTGAGCAGCGCCGACACGTATAACGAATTTCTGCTCGCCAGCCTCGGATTCGGTTTTACCGGGGCGTCGTTCGCGGTCGGAATCGCCTTCACGTCGGTGTGGTTTACTCCCAAGCACCAGGGGACCGCGCTCGGTATCTTCGGCGCCGGTAACGCCGGAGCCGCCGTGACTACTCTGGGGGCGCCCTCGCTTCTCCAGTCGCTGACCGCGGGCGGCGCGAACCTCGAAGGCTGGCGCACACTGCCGAAGATTTACGCCGCCGGACTGGTCGTCATGGCGGTGATTTTCTGGCTCGGAACCCGCAACAAGAAGCCGGAAGGCGCGGCGACCAAGACTCTGCGTACTATGCTGGAGCCGCTCAAGCACATGCGGGTATGGCGGTTCGGTCTCTACTACTTCCTCGTGTTCGGCGGGTTTGTGGCCCTGGCCCAGTGGCTCGTGCCGTACTACGTGAACGTCTATTCGATGACCATCGTGACCGCGGGCCTGATGACCTCCATCTTCTCGCTTCCGTCCGGAGTCATCCGCGCTCTGGGCGGCTGGATGTCAGACGTGTTCGGCCCTCGCCGGGTTCTGTACTGGGTGCTCGGTGCGATCGCGGTCGCCTGTTTCCTGCTGGTCTTCCCAAGGATGGATCTCGAGTCGCCGGGCAAGGGTGTCATGGCGCAGCGCGCCGGAACCGTCACCGCCGTCTCGGCAAGCGAGATCGAGATCGGCGACCGCACATACACGTTGGTGGAGGCTCCGAGCGCGGACGTCTTCTCGGATGAGAAGACCCTCATCCTGCCTGTGTCGCGAACCTGGCAGGAGCCGGCCGTAGAAGTCGGCCAAGTTGTAGCCAAGAAGGAGCTTCTGGCCCAGGGAGTCACTCATATCTACTTCCAGGCCAACGTGTGGATATTCACGGGGCTGGTATTCCTGATCGGAATCGCGATGGGAATCGGCAAGGCGGCCGTGTACAAATACATCCCGGACTATTTCCCCAATGACGTAGGCGTAGTAGGCGGAATGGTCGGTGTGCTCGGCGGGTTGGGAGGATTCGTGTGCCCGATCCTGTTCGGATTCCTGCTGGATTCCATGGGGCTGTGGACGACTACCTGGATGTTCCTGTTCGGCATCTCGATAGCGTGTCTCGTCTGGTTGACCGTGGTCGTCCGGAAAATCACCCGGGCGAAACTCTCCCGGCAATTCTAATCTAAGCTTTTGGTTAAGAGGCACTTGAATGGTTGAGCGAGCTGATAACCCGGCGGACATGACAGGCTCGGGTGGCCGCAGGGGAATCGGCCGCTGGGAGGTCGAGGACGATGCCTTCTGGGCTGCGGAAGGCCGCCGCATAGCCATTCGCAATCTCCTCGTCTCCATCCCCTGCCTGCTGCTGGGGTTCGCCGTGTGGCTCGCCTGGTCGATAATAATCGTCCAGATGGAGACTCTGGGCTTCCCCTTCACCAAGGTGCAGCTGTACACGCTGCCCGCTATCGCCGGGCTGTCGGGCGCCACGCTGCGCATTCCGAATTCGTTTATGATCGCCATCTCGGGCGGCCGAAACGTGATCGGCATGACCACGGCTCTGATGCTACTGCCCGCGGCGGGTCTCGGATTCGCGCTGCAGAACCCGGACACGAGCTACACAGGATTCGCCGTCCTGGCCGCGCTGTCGGGCATCGGAGGGGGAGCGTTCGCCTCCTCGATGTCCAACATCAGCTTCTTCTTCCCCAAACGCATGCAAGGTCTGTCACTGGGGCTCAACGCCGGTCTGGGCAATCTCGGAGTCAGCGTTATGCAGCTGTTGCTGCCGGCGGTGGCGACCGTGGCCCTGTTCGGAGCCGTTGGTGGGAGCGGCAGGATTCTGCCGGACGGAAGTGAGCTGTGGATCCAGAACAGTGGCTTCGTCTGGGTGCCGATTCTCATGATCCTCACCGTCCTGGCTTTCCTGTTCATGAACAACCTGCCCATGCACCGGGTGGGATCACCGGCCGCGGCCATCGGGAAGATGTTGTCACTGGAATTCATCGGCCTGGCCGGGGCCGCTCTCGGGATCGGGTTGCTCCTGTGGCTGGATATCGGCATCCCCGACCTCGTAAAGATACTCCTGGTCGTGATCATCAGCGTGTGCGTGACCCTGCTGCTCATGCGGTACGTGGCCCCGGGGGCGGTGCGCGACAGCCTGACCAGCCAGTTCACGATCTTCCGCAAGAAGCACAACTGGGTCATGACCTGGCTGTACACCATGACGTTCGGATCATTCATCGGGTATTCGGCCGCCTTCCCCAAGCTCATTCAAGACGTGTTCGGAAGCATGCCGGACGGTTCACCGGTTTTGAACGCGCCTAACCCGCTGGCTTATGCCTGGCTCGGTCCGCTGGTCGGCTCACTCGTCCGCCCCGTCGGGGGGTGGCTGGCGGATCGGTTGGGCGGTGCGCGGGTCACTCATTGGGACACTGTCCTGATGATCGGATCGGCGATCGGTGTGGCGGTGACGGTCAGGCTGGCCGGGGCCGCCCCGAGCCCCGAGGTGTACTGGTGGCCCTTCTTCGGACTGTTCATGATCCTGTTCATAGCGACGGGTATCGGAAACGGCTCCACCTTCCGCATGGTGCCGATCATCTTCAAGCCCGAGTTGGCAGGACCCGTGCTGGGCTGGACTTCAGCCATAGCCGCGTATGGCGCCTTCATCATTCCACGCATCTTCGGCGGCCAGATCGCCGCCGGAACCCCCGAAAACGCGCTGTACGGCTTCGCCGCCTACTACGTGAGTTGCCTGGGCGTGAACTGGTGGTTCTACGCCCGAAAAGGAGCTGAGATTCCATGCTGAGCAGTAGTCGACCAGGTATGCCGATCGGGCCCCGGCGCGTAACAGAGCTCGGGGCCGCCCTCTCTCTCTCGGCCGCCTTGTGCGCCGCGCTCGGTGTGGCCACCCCGGCCGTGGCCCAGACCGCGAGCGACAGTGTAGAGATCAAGCTGTCGGGAGATGTACGGGTGCGGAGTGAAATGGACGCGCGCACATCCGGTGCGGGATCTGACCACGCGACGCTTCTCCGCTCCCGCATCGCCCTGCTGGCTGAAGTCGGCGAAGAGGTCAGCGCTCTCATTCAGATCTCCGACTCGCGTGTATTCGGGGAGGAAACCAACACACTCACCGACGCCAGCGCTGACCGGCTGGATGTCCATCAGGCCTACATCGCCTGGACTCCCAACGAGAAAGTCCGGCTCCGGGCCGGCCGGCAGGAGATCGCCTTCGCGGACGAGCGGCTGGTCGGGACGGTGAACTGGACGAACGTGACGCGGGCCCTGGACGGAGTTCGCCTGACCCTGTTCCAGGGGGGCTGGACGGTAGACGGGTTCGCCACGGTGCTGGACGAGCGCGCCGCGCTGCTCGCCACCGGGCTGAACCCCCGCACCAACGAGGACGATGCCAGCGACCGGTCGCTGTTCGGCCTGTGGGCTGCCAACTCCAACGTGGACCTGTTCGCGCTCGCCGACCGGAACGCCACGGACGGAACGAGTCGTACCGATATCGACCGCTTCACGCTTGGCGCCAGGGGCCGCGAGCAGCTGGGTTCGGTCGCGCTCGAGGCGACCGCTGCGCTTCAACTCGGGCGTCAGACCCAGACAGGCCTGCCGCGCCAGGACATCGAGGCGTTTCTGCTCACGGCGAACGGTACCTACGGTTTCGAGGGTCCGCTGCGCGGCCGGCTCGGCATTCAGGTCGACTATCTATCCGGCGACGACACGCCCCTGGACGACTCCTTCGGCGGCTTCAACACCCTGTATGCCACGAACCACAAGTTCTACGGCTTCATGGACTTCTTCCTGAATCTCCCGCGGCAGACCGGAGATCTGGGACTGGTGGACGCGATGGTGCGGGGCGCGGTTCATCCCCAGGCGTGGACGCTCCGCGCCGACCTGCACCGCTTCTGGCTCGCCCACGACTCGCCCGCCGGCGAGCGTGGCATCGGTACCGAGTTGGATCTCACCGCGTCCCGAACCCTGGCCCCCGGACTCGGGTTCCAGGCCGGCTACAGTCTGTTCTCTCCCTCCGCGGCCGGCGAGGTAGCGCCGGTCGGCCTGGGAGGCGACACGCTGCACTGGGCCTACGTCCAGCTGTTCGCCCGCTTCTGACGGCTGGCCCGCTTCAAGGCGAGCCGGCGGCCGAGGGCCGCTTGAGCGAACGGACTACGATGTTCTCCGGACCTGCCAGGCCCACCTCGGTCAATAAGCGGAACTCCGGATTGTCGAGAGAATCGAGAATGTACAGCCGGCTGCGGCCGAAATCTCCGGCCAGCAGCCGACCTTCCCCGTCGAACGCGATCCCTACCATGACGCCTCCCTCTCCAGGCAGGCGAGCGATTTCGCTGGTAGCCCGGGTGGAAGCGTCCATGCGCACGAGCTTGCCGTCGAAAGCGCTCGACACGTAAAGGGCGCCGTCCGGGCCGAGTGCTACGTCTGACGGAAACTTCAGATCATCGCTTGCCGTGCCGTGCAGCAGGACGCCCGTCTTCAGCGCGAACGTGAGGATCGCGTTGGACCCGGCGCTCGCCACATGAAGCAAACTGTCTCCCTGAACGGCAAGCCCGATCGGCACCTTCATGAGAGTATCCGTTGCCGCCACACCCAGAACCTGGCCCGACTCGCCATCGACCCGGAGAACGACGTTTGCACGGCCGGAGCTTACGAACAGGCTGCCGTCCGCTGCGAAAGCCAGCGAGAATGGCCCGGCCAGCCGCTCGTCGTCGGTGAATACGTCCAGGAAGCCTCCCGTGTCCGGGTCGTAACGGAGGATCTGGTCCGTGCCGCTGCTGGAGACGTATAGAAGTCCGTCGGGGCCGATGGCGACTCCGGTAGGGGCGGAAAGGCCGCCGGCGTTTGGCTCGACCTGGTACTCTGCCGGCTGGCCGGTAGCCAGGTCGTGCACCGATACCGTATTCGCCTTGAGATTCGCGGTGTATACGAGAGCCGTGGACTGTGTCCGCCGCATCGATTCATGTTGCGTCGACAAGGCGGGCTTGCCGTCACCAGCTGCGATGATAGCAATGGAGCCCGCCGCGAGCACGGCGGCAGCGCCTACGAACCGAACCCACTTCCTGCTTAGCGTCATGCTTCGCATTCTTTCTCCGTAGCGATCATTCCCCAGGTGAGGCCAATTTCGTACACACGGATCGTCAGCTGGCGAACGATAGGGTGATCCGAGCGGACCGACTGATCGCCCCAGAGCTCTCTCGCCCGGGGATCTGTACGGTCCAGCTCCCTGAGCTTCTGGTCAGAAGTCGGATCGATTTCCAGTCGAAGGCCAAGAGTGCCCGTGTGCTCATCCCATGACGACCCACCACCGTAGTCCCAGCCGAATCCGCTGAAGCTGATTGGCTGTCCCCGAAGTTCCTCGAGTTCCTTGAGTGTGGTGCCCACTCCTACGCCAAGAGGTGTGCGCCAGGCGCCGGAGGCAATTCGCGAGCGGACGAAGGCGGGGTGCGTGCGGGCCGAGTCTACCCAGGCGAGCTCAAGTTCCAGCGGCGAGCCGGGAAAGATGCGGACGCCAGCGGCGCAGAATCCTTCTGCCAGGTAGATCTCCTCGGAGACCACGGCTGAGGCGCCAAGCAATTGTCGAAGATCAGCTTCGGACGTGGTCGGCGTTATTGGGCCGAATCGCTCTCCGGGCAGCACCTGCCAGGTATCGTGTCCGGGAACCGGCTCGATGGCGATCGAATCGGCCACGAGCGTGTCGCCCTGGATAGACAGCGTCGCCGTAGCCGCAAGCGACGGACAGCAGTTGGCATCCTCCGGAAGATACACAGGCGCCTGGGCCAGCCGGCGAGCCGGATCCAGCCAGGTACCCTTCCACATGCCCCATCCGTCCGGAAGCTGATTCTGTAGTTGCTCGCGGTACCGGGGACGAAGGGGTGTAATGGCCTCGTTTTCCGAAACCAGAAACGGGTAGTCGAGACAACCGCCGGTCCCGTTCAGGCAGCGCCGGTGGACAAGAAGGGCTTCTGTAGGGGCGGCTCCGCCGGATACCAGAAGCTGCGCCCGAGGTGGTGAGAGCAGTTCGAAGTCCGTCTCCACGCGGTCATGCCAGACCGGCCAGAAGACTCTTTTTCCGCGGGCTCCGGCGAAAAGGACCAGCTCAGCCTCGGCAACCGTGTCCGGGAACATGTCCAGATCTTGTTCCCTTGTATCCTCATCCGGTCCCCAAACGGACGTATGGCGGTACATGACCCAGCACCAGATGTTGTCGCCGATCATCACCAGCTGGCCGGAGTCGACGACTTCGCAATCCTCGGCGATGAGATTATCCGACAGGCTGCCCGGCTCATTCGGCCACAGGAGAAGCAGGCACTGCGTGGCGGCTTCGTCGAGAGAGATGACAGATGAGCTGGCGACGGATTCGCCAGGCGGATCCCAGGGCTGTTGCTGCGCCAGCGCTGGAGACGCCGTCAGGAGCAGGCACAGCACGCTAGCACTACAGCCCATATTCCGGTTCACTTACGGAGAAATCTGTCCCAGCAGCGCGATCCCGCCATCGGTGGTGGGCAGCACAGACAGCCCGAGGCTCCCGTTGTGCTCGCGCTCCCTTTTGCGTCCCACGGACCGGTCTACCGCGGCGGTAACCAGGACCTGCGCGATGGGAACCGCGACGAAAAGAATGGCGGCGCCATCACCCCCGGTATCTCCGCCCAGCAGGAGAGGCCCAATGCCCAGACCCCATATTCCGGCCGCGGTAGCGAAGTCGAGACCGAGGTTTCCGCGCCGCCGGTTGCCCAGGTGGGCGCCCAGGGCCACGCCGAAAGTACCTAGCAAAGCACCGCCGTAGAAACCCGCTTCGAGGCAACTCAAATCCTCACAGTCACCGCCAGACGCGTCGGCCGCAGCGATGAAACCGGCCACGAAGCCGGCGGCTCCGATACCTGTAGCAAGCCCGTAGCTGGCCCAGAGATTACCCTGTTCCGGAAATGCGCCGCGTTCCACCGACACAGCCTGCGCAGCGGCTGCTGTGGGGATAAGAAAACAGAGCGTCAGCCCCAGCGCCCAACCACCCCTCAGTATTCTCATGCCTTTCCCCACACTGATGTGAGCCAGATTGAACCGCAGGTTTGCCAGAACTTCCGCGCCAAGCTGTGGAGACCCGCGTGGCTCCACACCCGGTTTGTGACTTTCCAACATTCCTGTCCGGCAACGTGTCATATCGTCTGGAATATCCGGTACTGGCCATAGGATAATACATGTGAGAGGTAAGCAATGAACTCTGGTAGCCCTGGGCGGAGAATTGGTGGTGCATTTCTTCTGGCTCTCGCCAGTGCCAGCCAATCGTACGCTCAAGACATGGACCGCAGAATAGTGCCCGATCTCAGTATTGTAGACACTCTGCACGGGATTGCAGTTCCCGACCCGTATCGTGTCCTGGAGGATCTCGAATCATCTGCAACGAGAGCCTGGATCGCCGAACAGTCAGAGACGTTCCACTCCGCGCTTGATGACGATGAGGTGAGCAAAGTCGTCGATCGTTTGAAGCGGCTGCGCCGTTTCACTCGGTTTGGTGTGCCCGAGCGGCGCGGCGAAACGTATTTTGTCAGCCGTCAGTCCGAGACTGGTGACGCAATCGTGCTCGCCCTCGACGCCTTGGACGCGGTTGCACCCGACACCGTCACGCTCACTGCGGTCCTCGAGTCATCTGCAGACGGTGTAGGTCAACTCCGTTCCTATTCCCCTACAGGGCGCTATCTGGTCTTTGGCGTGGAGAAGAATCGTTCCAGATGGCAAGAGCTAGTAGTCTACGACTTCCGCGATGGCCGGTTCCTCAAGGAACATCTAGAAGGCTTCTATTTTGAGCGCGGCTCTATTGCATGGAACGCTAACGACACCGGGTTTTACTACACCCGGTACAATGCGCCACCGAACGGCGAGGAGCAGCAATTCGCCGTCGAGAGTCTAGGGGTGTTCTACCACGCGATTGGCACATCCCAGTCGACTGACCTACCCATCGGAATTGGAACGATCGATCCCTCCTGGGTTCTCATGCCCTCAGTTACGACCCAAGGTGGTCACGTTGTAGTTACTGACGCGAGCGGCTCGCTGCCTGGGGTATTCTTGATCTCCTCGACAGAGGACGGGGCGAGAGCACGTCAGGTCTTGGAGGATTCCCCCGCCAACTATAGCTATGCGGGTTCGTCGGAGCGTGGGCTGTTCTTGCTTACAGATCTCGATGCTCCGAATAGTCGTGTTATTTCCCTGGATCTCTTGTCGCCCGAGAGACCTCCACAAGTTCTCATAGAAGAAAGCTCTAGCCATCTTTCAGCAGTTTCGCAGATCGGTGACGCTCTCGTTCTCAAATATGTACATGCAGGGGCGACCTCCGTGAGAGTGGCCGATACGGAGGGCGAGTTTCAGTACGAACTGGGGCTTCCGTCGGCCGGGTGGTTGTGGGGACTTCAACCCAACCCTGGTGAGACCGAGACGTTCTTTATGTTCGGTACGCTCTTTGATCCCGGCACGATATATCGTGCAGACGTGACTGACGGCCGCCTCGAAGTGGTTTCCAGACCCGATCTGCCATTCGAGGCGAACGAATTTGAAGTGCGACAGGTATCCTATTCCTCCGCCGATGGGACTCAGATCCCGATGTATCTGGCACATCTGCGAGGACTATCACCAAACGGACGTCGACCAACGTGGGTGAACGGATACGGAGCGTTTGCGGCCGTAGCAGCCCCCTTCTATCGCCCCGAAGTGGTCGAGTGGATGCGCGGGGGAGCAGTATTCGCCATGCCCGGCACTCGCGGGGGCGGTGAGTATGGGGCAGCGTGGCACGCTGCGGGATCTGGCATAAACAAGCAAAACGGTATTGATGACTACATTGCCGCCGCCGAGTGGCTTGTGGAAGAAGGGTTCACGACGCCGGAGACTCTAGTAGCAGAAGGATGGAGTGCGGGCGGTGTGTTGGCCGGAGCGGCGATAGTCCAGCGTCCGGACTTGTTTCGAGTCGCGCTTCTCTCGAATCCGACACTTGACCAAATGCGGTACCATCTATTCGGGTCGGGAGCAGGCTGGCTATCTGAATACGGCTCTCCGGACGACCCGGACGAGGCGCGAGCTCTCCTCGCGTATTCACCCTACCACAATCTGCACCAAGGAACCTGCTATCCGGCCACGCTCGTGGTGGTAGGCGAGCTGGACGACACTGCCGTACCCTCACATGGTTACAAGTTCGTAGCCGCGGCGCAGACGGCACAAGGATGCAAGCGTCCGATACTGCTCAAGGTCGCCGAGGGTGCGGGACACAGCCTGGGCGCCACCCGAGACATTACGGTGCAGACACTTGCGGAACAGATCGTGTTTGTCCGGTCGCAGTTGATGGACGACTAGGGAACTAATGGAAGGCCCGGTATGGTGAGGCAGAGGTGGACGGCACAGCGTGCGATTCGATCGGCGAGCGTACTTGGCTGGGCCGCAGCCGCGACAGTCCTTGTTGCGGCCGGTGCCGCGTGCGCCCAAGAGGCCGAAACGGACCCTACCACGGAATCTGATGCCGAGGTTACTCTGCCGCCGTTGGGCGGTGACCATGCTGTCGGTACGGCGGTTTATCTCTGGATCGACCAGGACCGTTTGGAGGGTGCTACTTCCGAGCCTGGAGATTACCGCCAAGTTAGGGTGCAAACCTGGTGGCCCGCGGAAACGAGCAACGCCCCGCGCGCGCCTTACTTCGACCGGCCCGACCTATACGAAAAAGCATGGCGACCGGGCACCCAGGCATTTCTCGAAAACGTGCGTCCCGCAGCCCGGCTTGGCGCACCGGTCGCTGACGCCAAGTCTGCTTATCCGGTCCTGATCTACTCGCACGGTTGGAACTCCACGAGGTCCGGTGCGACTGCACTGATGGAGGGGCTCGCGTCGCGCGGCTTCATCGTCGTCGGCGTCGAGCACGCCTACATGGGACTGGTGGTCGGCGCCGATGGCGAACTCACGCAGCCTACGGAAGATCACCTTTCCGGTCCGAGAGAAATCTCGGGGACATACGGCGGCGACGTGGCGTTCGTCATCGATCAGCTGGAATCCCAGGAGACTCAGGTGTCGGGCAGGATGAGGTTGTCCCGAATCGGCGCCATCGGACACTCGTCCGGATTCATCGCCGCGCATAGAGTGTGCGCGACCGATTCCCGCGTTGCGGCGTGCGCCAACATAGACTCGCCCGGTCCGTCGATCTCCGACATCGCGCGTTTGGGAAAGCCGGCGGCTGTCCTCCGCTTCGAAAGGGCTCCTTCATCCGCCATGGCCGGGCTGTCAGTCGATCAGCGTGAACTTGTGTCGGTGCTGAACTTGGAGGGCGCGAACCATCTGTCCAATATGGACTGGGGATATCTTCAGGCAGAATCTGAGGAGGATCGGCTCAGGGCGGTTGAGCACCTCATGGAGACTGCCGAGTTTCTCGACGCGTTCTTCTCCCAGGCACTGGCTGACTAAAGGGACGAAGCCGCATCGCCGAAGGCGAGCGCAGCCACACCTGCGGCCTTGAGACTCGGCTGCCGCCCACTATGTAAGCTCGCCCAAATGACCCCGGCAGGATTCGAACCTGCGGCCTCGGGATTAGGAATCCCGCGCTCTATCCTACTGAGCTACGGGGCCAGGCGACGAATGGCGGCTACTTTGCGCTTCTGCGTCGCGAGCGCGTCAGCAAGGTACTGGCCACAGCGCCAGCCCGCCTCCCGCAGCTGGCGGAGTTCGTCCGAGAAGGCCAAAAAGGCCTAGCGCCAGAGAAAATTGTGATATAGATTCGCAGAGACTATGGATTGTGATCGCTTTTCACGAGTCGTGAGAAGATTTCGCAGACCTATA
>JBDLJJ010000023.1:0-32091 GCA_039714435.1 Gemmatimonadota bacterium
CCTGCTGCTCACCGTGGCTCTACTCCGAACTGCCGGAGAGTCAGTACCCGATTCCTGCTTGGGTCGCCTGCGCCAGATGACGCAGGCTCTGGTCTGGCTTTCTCGTCCCGACGGCAGCCTCCGCCTGTTCAACGACAGCGCTAACGGGATCGCCCCTCCGGCTGACGACCTGTTCGCCTCGGCAAGAGCCGTACTGGGTGCGGAACCTGAGCGCCGCTCCGGCGCATTTTCGCTTCCCGGCACGGGCTTTCGCGGACTCGTTTCTGAAGATCAGAAAACGCGCCTGGTCGTGGACGCGGGCGAGCCTGCCCCGCGGTATCAGCCCGGGCACGCTCACTGCGGGCTCCTGTCCTTCGAGCTGGACTGGAGCGGACGTTCGGTTATCGTCGATTCCGGTGTCCACGGCTACGATGGTGATCCATACCGGGAGTACGTGCGCAGCACACGCGCTCACAACACAGTCTCAGTCGGAGGCTCGGAGCAGTCAGAAGTTTGGGCCACGTTTCGCGTCGCCCGCCGGGCTCGACTCGTATCCGCCACTTCCGGGACCGACGAGGACGGATTCCACTTTAGCGGATCCTACAGGCCTTACCATGATCGTCGCTGCCTGCACACACGCGAGATAGATCTGGCTGGTGGCACTCTTGCGGTCAGCGACCGGGTCACAGGCTCTGCCGGGAAGAGGGTCGTCTCCTACCTGCACTTTCATCCCGGTTTCGCTGTCGAACTCGAGGGTCACGTTGGGCAAGCGTCCTGTGCAGACCTGTCAGTCCAAGTTGAACTCCGAGGATTCGATCGGATTCAAGTGGTCAGAGGTTCGACGGACCCCGTGCAGGGCTGGTTCTGCCCCGAGTTCGGCAAGGCCATGCCCGCATCGGTTATTGAAATGACGATCGACTCGAACGACCAACGGGAGTTCGGGTACGTACTGCGTATGGGAAGCGCCTGACGCGTGTCCGATTCTCCTGAGATGCGCGTGCCCGTTCTACTGGTCTCCAATTACTTTCCGCCAGAAGTGAATGCGCTGGCAACGCGCACCTATGAACATGCCCGGGAGTGGGTGACAGGGGGCGGGAGCGTCCAGGTTCTCACCGGTGTTCCCCACTTTCCCGAAGGCGCCGTGTACGAGGGTTATCGCAACCGGTTCAGCCGGGAGGACGTGGACGGCATCGATGTATACCGAGTCCCGATGTACGTGCACGCCAACGAAGGATTGCTGCGACGGACGTTGAGCTACTCCTCCTTCATGCTGTCGGCCATCTGGCAGAGTCGGCGCATAGCCAAACCAGCCGTCGTAGTTGCCAGCTCGCCTCAGTTTTTTGCTGGGCTGGCGGGCTACGTCATCAGCAGGCTGAAGCGCGTGCCTTTCGTGCTGGAGGTCCGCGATCTGTGGCCCGAATCCATCGTGGCAGTGGGTGCCATGCGGCGAAACGGAATGATCAAGGTCCTCGAGCGAATAGAACAGTATCTGTACCACCATGCCGATCACATCGTTGTCGTAGCGGAGCCCTATCGAGACCACATCGAAAGTCGCGGCATCGAGCCCAATAAGATCACCGTACTTCCCAACGGCGTGGACTCAGGCCTGTTCGGTAGACCCCTCGAACAGGAGCGGATGGCCGAACTACGCGCCCGGCTTGGCCTGGAGGGCAAGTTCCTGGTGTCCTACATCGGCACGGTAGGTATGGCGCATGGTGCCAGCGTGCTGTTGGAGGCCGCCCGGCTATGCACTGATCCGGACGTTGTCTTTGCGGTGGTGGGCACCGGAGCGGAGCGGAAGAAACTCGAGGCGGACCAGGCTCTCCTCAGTCTGCCCAACTTTCGCCTGATCGAAAAACAGACCCGCGAGTTAGTGCGCTACTACTACGCGTTGACCAGTGTCAGCGTGATCCATCTTCGGGATCTGCCGCTATTCCGGAAGGTGATTCCCTCAAAAATGTTTGAGTCGATGGCCATGGGGAAGCCTATTGTGCTGGGGGTCGAGGGCGAGGCGCGCAGGATCCTCGACCAGGCCCAGGTCGGGATCGCTATCAAGCCCGACGACGTGGCGGGACTCCTGTCAGCGGTGCAGCACCTGCGGGACAATCCGGATGTATACCGACGCATGAGCGCAAATGGCCCCCGGTTCGTACGGGAGCACTACGAGCGCAAAGAGATCGCCCGCGAGTATTGGCGGCTCCTGGAGAGAATCTCCGCGCGGAGGTGCGGCTAGTGGTCGGTAGTTTGCTTTGCTCTGGGTACCGGCACGATCGCTTGTCGCTTCCCCCTCGCAGCCGTAGTTTCGGCCTCCGCTCCGCAGATTGCAGTCGAAAGGTTGAGATTGTCTCTAACCCGGTGTTTTTCTTGCCCTTGAAATCTCTTGTGGTTTGGGTCGGCAGGTCGCGTTCGCGCTTCGTTGCTGTGGGAAGTTCTTCGTTCGCCTTCGGACTCGTTCTGTCGCTCGGTGCCTGTTCTTCAGCCCCCCCTGCGCAGACGGCCCCTCCCTCGCAGGCCGCCGTGGCCGAAGCACTGAGCTCCAGCTCGCTTCAGCCCGGCGACGCCGTTCGCCTGGAAGTATTCCGGGAACCGGAGATCTCGCGCGAGTACCAGGTGGATGAGCGCGGCGTAGTAGTGTTCCCGCTTATCGGCGAGCGTGACGTGACAGGCTTCGCGCCCGACTCCCTGCGAACGACACTTGTGGAGGCCTACTCGAAGTACCTGCGCGAGCCCTCCATCTCGGTGACCCTTCTGCGCCGCATCAACATCCTGGGAGAGGTGCGAAGCCCCGGTCTGTATCCGGTGGACGCCACCATGTCGCTGGCCGACGCGCTGGCCCTGGCGGGCGGTGTCTCCCCGGCAGGCAACTCCAAGGATATCAGGCTTATCCGGAGCGGTCAGACGCTGCGGCAGGATCTGAATCAGACGACCCTGGTCGGCTCTTCTCGGATTCGCTCGGGGGATCAGATCGTTGTTGGCCAGCGCAGCTGGATAAGCAGAAACCCGGGAGCTCTAGTCTCGATAATCGCCGGCGCTCTGACCGCGACAGCGATCATTGTTACTAACTAAGGCCGGCCCGTGAGCAAAATGATACCGGGCCCCGACTCCGAGCGCGGCCAGCTTCCGGCTCGGCCCGAGCAGCGGTTCACGTACGCGCCGGGGCCGGAGCCCTATTACGGCGACGAGGTGGACCTGCGCGACGTCTGGAGCGTCATCCGGCGGCGGCGGTGGGTCATCTTCGGCTCGCTGGCCGTCGTACTGGTCGCCGTTGGCCTCTATACCTGGCTGGCCACGCCCGTGTGGCAGGCTTCCACCCTCATCCGGGTGGACGAGGGTGACCGCAGCAACGTCGCGGTGCTCGACGTACTCTCCAGCCTGCAGCGGGGCAGCGAGCTCGAGACCGAGATGCGTATCCTTCGCACCCGCCCCATCGCCGAGGAGGTGGTGGACGAGCTGGACCTGAACCTGGTCGTCAGCCGCCCGGCCGACGTTCCCCGCAGTCTCGTGTTCGCGGAGCTGTCTCTGGACCGCTCCACCCCGGAGATCGAGTACGCCCTCCAGCGGCTGGGGGAGGGACGTTACCGGGTCCAGTCGATCGGCGAGGAGGCGGGCCGGCTGAACATGGAGGCGGCCGCCGGCGAGCGGGTGGAGATCCCTGGCGGGCACGTGGTCTTTGCCGACCTGGAGGCGCTGGAAGCCGGCATGGGCCGGAGCCTCCCCTCTGAGCTGCGCTTCACCACCCTCGGCTTCCAGGCCGCCGTGCGCGAGTTGTACGAGAGCCTGGATGTGGCGCGTCCCGACCGCGAGGCCAACGTGATGAAAGTCGCCTACGAGGGAACTGACCGCGAACTGGTGCGGCTCGTGCCAAACGCGCTGGCCGCCAGCTTCATCGGACAGCGGCAGCAGGTCCAGAAGATGGAGGTGCGGAGCACGGTCGCCTTCCTTCAGGAGCAGAGCGATCTGCTCCAGGCTCAGCTCGAAGCGGCCGAGGGCGAGCTACAGAGCTTCCGAGAGGGCCGTCAGATAGTGGCGCTCGGCACTGAGGCCGAGGCTCAGGTGGAGCGACTGGCGGAACTCCAGACCGAGCGCACGCGCCTGGACGCCGAGCGGACGGCGTTAGCCAACATGATCCGCACGATTGACGACGCGCTGGGGAGCCCGGACTACCGCCGGCTCGCCGCCTTTCCCACCTTCCTCAATAACGCTGCCATCGCCGATATTCTCCAGGCGCTGACCGCGGCCGACCGGACACGGACGGAGCTTCTGTTGCGTGTCACGCAGGATCACCCGGATCTCATCGCCGTGGACCAGCGGATCGCTGAGCTCGAGGGCCAGCTGGGCAGCATCGGCCGCAACTACCTGACCTCGCTCACCGACCAGATCGCGTCACTGGACGCCGTACTGGCGCGCTTCGGCTCTGAACTCGAAGAGATCCCCGAGAAAGAGGTCCAGTTCGCGCGCCTCGAGAGGCAGACGACGTTGCTGGCGGAACTGTACACCCTCCTCCAGACCCGCCTCAAGGAGGCGCAGGTGGCGGAGGCCGTAGAGGATCCCACCGTGCGCGTGGTGGAGACGGCAATCCTGGCCGACGAGCCTATCAGCCCGCGGCCAGCCAGGAACATGGCACTGGCCGGGATACTGGGCCTCATGCTGGGCATAGGGTTGGGATTCGTGCGCGAGTATATGGACACCCGCATCCATTCCTCGGACAGCGTGGAGGCCCTGCTCGGTCTCCCCACTATCGGCCGCATCCCGGCTCTTCCGCTCGGGCCCTTATTCGGCAACGGCAAGCCCCAGCGCAGCGCTGCGCTGGTGACACATGCTGATAGCCAATCCGTGATCTCGGAGGCCTTCCGTAACCTGCGCACCAACGTGCGCTTTGTGCGCGGCGGCGAGGGGGCAGCCGAAATGGTGGTCACCAGCCCCGGTCCGCGGGAAGGGAAGTCGCTCACCGCCGCCAACCTGGCGGTGGTGCTGGCTCAGCAGGGCATCCGCACGTTGCTGGTAGACGCCGACATGCGCCGCTCGGTACAGCACGAGCAGTTCGGCCTGCAGAGCTCTCCAGGGCTGGCCGAGTTGCTGGTGGGTGAAGCCTCTCTGGCTGAGGCAGTGCGGCCCACCGATGTGGAGGGCCTGTACGTGATGCCCGCTGGGACACCACCCCCCAACCCGGCGGAGTTGCTGGGTGGAGACCGTATGGACAGGCTACTGGAGTCTCTGCGGGAGAAGTTCTCGTCCATCGTCATCGACTCTCCGCCCATGCTGGCCGTGACCGATGCGGCCGTACTCGGGCCCAAGGTGGACGGAGTGGTCCTGGTGCTGAGGGCCGAGCAGACGGACCGGGGGGCCGCTTCGCTAGCGCTGTCGCAGCTCCACCACGTGGGCGCGACCGTTCTCGGTGTAGTCATGAACGATACGAAGACGGATGGCGCAGAGTACTACTACCGCTCCTACTACGGTGAAGACGGTCCCAAGCCTCTTTGGAGGCGGCTGCTGCCGTCCCGGACCTAGCCGCCCAAAAGCGCCGCAATCGCCACCCTACTCATTGCAATGTGCGAGTAACAGGCTCGCTCCTGCTGCTCGCTGGGCGTCGCTGGACGCCACTTCCGCCGTCCTAACAGCCGCCCAAACTCCCACAGTGCACAAGCCATCGTCCCCTCATGTGTTGCACCGATGCAACACGGCTCGCCTCATGCGGTAGTGGTAGCTGGACATAGGGAGGTCCGCGTGATGTGACGTTTGCCGCTCCCCCTCTGTCTAAGAAAGTAGCCGCGGGGTTGCGTAGGGCTGGAATCGCAGCGAAACTAGGCTCGTCCTGCCTATTTGCGCTGGCTTCGATCCCGCGTTTGGCGGTCGGAGATGTAGTTGCACGGCGCTGCCGGTTCGACCCACGTCGAATCGTCGACTTAGCCCGAAAAAAAGCTGGACGTACGTCTACGCTCGGGATCCTATGAGCCCCGGCGCGTATGGCTTTGTAACGGCCTGGAAAGGGCCGCGGATGCAGTCGATAACTAAGGCACGATTCGTGAACTGCCCGGTGCCGGAGCGGACCGGGCATCGGCTTAAGAAAAACGGGGCTGGCATTGGCTCAGAATATAGCTAGTACATCAAATGGATCGCAGCGGCCGCGGCGATATCTCATCACCGGCGGCGCTGGCTTCATCGGATCCCACCTGGCGGAGACGCTTCTCGCGGCCGGGCACCGGGTGGACATCCTCGACAATCTCTCCACCGGCCGGCTCGAGAACATCGAGCACTTGATAGGCCATCCGGGCTTCACGCATACCGTTGACGACCTGCTCAACTACCAGGTGATGGAAGATCTGGTGTCGCGCTGCGACGCCATTTATCACCTGGCGGCGGCCGTGGGTGTGAAGCTCATCATGGAGAATCCGGTCGAAACGATCATCACCAACGTCAGAGGGACGGAGATCGTCCTCGAGCTGGCCAGCGTGTACGACCGGAAAGTTCTCGTCGCCTCCACGTCGGAAGTGTACGGGAAGGCGATGGAGGTGAATGGCGACGCCCATAGTCTGCGGGAAACCGACAACTGGACGCTCGGTCCGACGAGCTGCCGCCGCTGGGCCTACGCCTGCTCCAAGGCGATGGATGAGTTCCTCGCCCTGGCGTATTATGACGAGAAGAAACTCCCGGTGGTCGTCACCCGGTTCTTCAATACGGTGGGTCCGCGACAAACGGGCCGCTACGGAATGGTGGTTCCCCGGCTCGTGCAGCGCGCGCTGCTGGAGGAGCCCTTGATCGTTCATGGCGACGGCGAGCAGTCCCGGAGTTTTACGCACGTGTTCGATGCGATCCGCGCGCTTACGCTTCTCATGGAGTGCCCGGAAGCCGAGGGCGAAGTGATCAACATCGGCAACGGAGCGGAGATCACGATCAACGGTCTGGCCCGCAAAGTTATGGAAATGACGGGCAGCGCTTCGGAGATCGAGCATGTGCCGCACGACAAGATCTACGGAAAAGGCTTCGAGGACATGCGGCGCCGGACGCCGGATATCTCGAAGCTGAACGAGCTTGTCGGGTTCGAGCCGGAACACGATATTAATCGGATTCTGACCGATGTCATCGAGTACTATCGTCATCGGCACGGTCGCGGCGAGAACCGAGAAGCTCTGCGCAAGGAGCTGTCTCTCGTTTCCTAGTAATCGCCCGTTAGCGAGCGTGTAACAGGACAATGGAACCTTTGGCCGTCCTTGCCGACCCACGATCTTTGACCGCGGCCGCGATTTCGTTCTTCGCGGCTGTTTCGCTGACCCCACTGGTTATCCGCGCCGCCTCTTCGCGAGGCTGGGTCGCGCATCCCAAGGCCGATCGCTGGCACACCAAGCCGACCGCTCTGATGGGCGGCATCGCCATCTATCTGGCGATTTCAGCCGGCTGGCTGTTCGTTGGACTGAGCGCTTCGCTGGCCTGGATCTGGGCCGGTGCCTCGCTGATGTTCGTGGTCGGCCTGATCGACGACCGCGTAGGTGTGTCGCCGGTCATCAAGCTTCTGGCTCAGATCGCCGCAGCGGCCGTTCTGGTCGTGGGCGGATACCTGCTGGTCCCCGCGCTGCCGGTGTGGCTGTCGGTTCCGATCACCCTGATCTGGATCATCGGCATCACTAACGCCTTCAACCTGCTCGACAACATGGACGGGCTGGCGGCCGGGATCGCGGCTATCGCTGCCCTCACTCTGGCCCTGCTCCTGGCGGTCCACGGTGACGGACAACTATTCGGAGCGGCACTGGCCGTGTTCGCGGCGAGTGCGGGGTTTCTCCTGTTCAATTTCAAGCCGGCCAGCATTTTCATGGGCGACAGCGGCAGCCTGGTGCTCGGCTATTCGCTGGCGGGGCTATCTGTGGCCTATCCGGCCGAAGGCGCCGGTCTCGAGCTGGCCGCGCTGTTGTTCGTGCCGGCCGCCGTCATGGCCGTACCAATCCTGGATACGACGCTCGTCACGCTGCGGCGCATTCTGGTCGGCCGCCGCGTCTCGGAGGGAGGCAGAGACCACTCCTCGCACCGCCTGGTTCAGCTCGGTCTTTCCGAGGGCCGCGCCGTACTCACGCTCTACGCCGTGGCGGCCTTGTTCGGATTACTGGCCCTGACCTTCCAGTACACGAACCTGCTCCTGTCCTGGGCCGTCCTGACCTATGCTCTCATAGGCCTGGCGGTGTTCGGGGTCTTTCTGGCCGGAGTGACGGTGTACGATTCTCAGCAGGAAGAGCTGGCCCGCCGCCGGCTGGATGGGCGCGAAGACAGTGATCATGTGGCCCTCAGAGCCGCGCTGCGCAACAAGCGTCAGATCGTTGGAGTGCTCGTCGATCTTCTGCTGGTTTCCGGCTCGCTGTCGGCAGCCTGGTTCCTGCGCTTCGAGGACAACTTCTCGTCGCACCAGCTGGACATGCTGCTGCGCGCTCTGCCGGTGGTCATTCCCGTCAAGATCGCCGTGTTCTATGCCGCGGGTCTGTACCGCGGGCTGTGGCAGTATTCCGGATCCCACGACGCCATGCGGGTCCTGCGTTCTTCGGCGGCAGCCTCGGTGGTGTCTGTTCTGGGCCTGCTGGCCCTGTACCGGTTCGAGGGGTTCTCCCGCTCCGCCTTCGCCATCGACTGGCTGATCACGACCGGATCACTGATCGCGGTGCGCGTCGCCTACAGGGCGTTTCGTCAGTACTTCGCCGAGCGCCGTGCCGGCAGACAGGTTCTGATATACGGAGCTGGAGACGCTGGATCGCTGGCTCTTCGTGAGCTGCGGCAGAATCACGAACTGGGCCTGGTTCCGGTTGGATTCATCGATGACGATCCGGGCAAAGAAGGCCGCCTCATGCACGGCCTTCCGGTCGTCGGCGGCGCTGACGGCCTGCCCGCGTACCCCAGGCTGTTCGGAGTGGATGAGATCATCGTAGCCATCGCCCGTATCGATTCCAGCCGCCGCATGGAGATCATAGAGGCCTGCCACGCGGCCAACATCGCCTGCCGGATTCTGAACTTCACTCTCGGGCCGCGCATGGAACCCGGCGACACCGTCGCGCGGCCTTCCGTCGTCGCGTGAGCCGCGGACCCGACTGTCGATGAACACATACCTCGTCACAGGCAGCGCGGGATTCATCGGCTACCATGTCGCTGAGCGGCTCCTGGCCCGCGGCGATCGGGTCGTAGGAGTGGACAACTTCAACGACTACTACGACGTAGCGCTCAAAGAGGCGCGCCACGCCAGGCTCGCGGACCAGCCCGGATTTTCGTTTCACCGAATGGATCTGGCGGATCGGGACGGGGTGGCCGAGCTGTTTGAATCTGAGAGGCCGGCCCGCGTGATTCATCTCGCGGCCCAGGCCGGGGTGCGCTACTCGCTGGACCATCCGCACGCCTACGTCGACAGCAACATCGTGGCGTTCGTGAATATCCTGGAGGGCTGCCGCGCCATCGGAGCCGAGCACCTGGTGTTTGCCTCCACGAGCTCGGTGTATGGGGCCAATACCTCCATGCCGTTCTCGGTCCACCACGGTACGGACCATCCGGTTAGCCTGTACGCCGCGACGAAGAAATCCAACGAGGTAATGGCTCACACGTACAGCCATCTGTTCGGCCTGCCCACGACCGGGCTCCGGTTCTTCACGGTCTACGGTCCCTGGAGCCGGCCGGACATGGCGCCAATACGATTCGCCAGAGCCATCCTGGAAGGCCAGCCCATCGACGTGTACAATCACGGTGACATGCGGCGGGATTTTACGTACATCGACGATATCGCGGAGGGAGTTGTGCTGGCGGCCGATCACCTCGCCGCTCCGAACCCGGATTGGGACTCGGCCAGCCCCGACCCTGCCACGAGCTACGCGCCGTACCGGATCTACAACATCGGCAACGGATCCCCGGTCGAGCTGATGAAGTTCATCGAAGCGATCGAACAGGCGTTGGGGCGTGAGGCGGCGAAGAATTTCCTGCCGCTGCAGCCCGGGGACGTACTCGAGACCTCAGCCGATGTCTCGGACCTGAAGGAAGCGGTGGGATTCCGGCCGGACACGCCGGTGGAACATGGTGTGCGGCAGTTCGTGGACTGGTACAGAGACTACTACGGAGCCTGATGTGGAGCCTGTGAGCCGTGTAACAGTCGTCGGATGCGGATACTGGGGAAAGAACCTGGTGCGGAACTTCCACGCATTGGGAGCGCTCGAAGCTATCTGCGAGTCGGCGCAGGCGGGCCGCGAAACAGCCGCAGCGCTGGCGCCAGAAATCCCCCTGGTGGACGACTTCGAGGCCGTACTGGAGTCGTCCGTCCCGGCTGTCGTGCTGGCCACTCCGGCCGTGACTCATTTCGAGCTCGTGCGGCAAGCTCTCGAAGCCGGCAAGGACGTATTCGTGGAGAAGCCTCTGGCCCTGACTTTCGCCGAAGGGGAACAGCTCGTGCAGCTGGCCCAGGAGCGAGAACGCATCCTCATGGTAGGCCACGTTCTCGAGTATCACCCGGCCATAGTACGGCTGCGCGAAATGATCGAGTCGGGCGAGCTCGGCAAGATCCACTACGTCTACTCCAATCGCCTGAACCTGGGGAAGATACGCCGCGAGGAGAACATCCTGTGGAGCTTCGCGCCTCACGATATCGCCGTCATCCTGGGGCTTATGAAAGCGATGCCGTTCCAGGTAAGCGCCACCGGGGGAGCGTATGTTCAGGCGAATATTCCTGACACTACGATCACGAACCTGCTGTTCGACAACGGCGCCAGGGCCCACGTCTACGTTTCCTGGCTGCATCCGTTCAAGGAGCAGAGGCTCGTTGTCATCGGCTCCAAAAAGATGGCCAGCTTCGACGACGTGTCGAAGCAGCTGCTCGTGTACGACCAGCGCGTCGACGTTCGGGACGGGGAACCGATTCCGATCAAAGCGGAGGGCGAGCCCGTAGAGTTTGGTGACGGTGAACCTCTGCGGCGCGAATGCGAAGCCTTTCTCGAGGCTGTCCGAACCCGCCAGGCTCCGCTCACAGACGGCGTCAGTGGATTGCGTGTGCTCGAGATCCTGCAGGCGGCTCAGAAGTCGTTGACGCTCGGCGGTGAGGGCGTGACCCTGCCGCTCGAGCGAGGCCATGCCGGTTCGCTCGGCGGACCGATGCCCACGACCGCGACGGCAGCCCCGTGAGCGAGTTTTTTTCCCACGAATCGGCCTATGTGGATGACGGGGCCGAGGTGGGGGCGGGGACCAAGATCTGGCACTTCTCGCACGTCATGTCAGGCTGCCGAATAGGCGAGAATTGCTCCCTGGGCCAGAACGTGCTCGTGGCCCCGGGCGTCGAGATCGGCAGCGGTGTCAAGATCCAGAACAACGTGTCGGTGTACGAAGGCGTCGTCCTGGAGGATTTCGTGTTCTGCGGACCCAGCATGGTGTTTACGAACGTGAAGACGCCGCGCTCCGCCTTTCCGCGCAACACAAGTGACGATTATGACACCACCCGGGTGTGCTACGGCGCCTCTATCGGAGCAAACGCCACCGTTGTGTGCGGCGTCACGGTCGGGCGCTGGGCCTTTGTAGCCGCCGGATCGGTAGTGACCCGCGACGTTCCGGCTTATGCGCTGGTTCTGGGTGTGCCCGCCCGGCTGGCTGGCTGGGCGTGTGAGTGCGGCGAGTCGCTGAACCTGTCCGGAGCCGAGGTCGGTGCCCGGGCCACCTGCGCCTGCGGCAGGGAATACGAACTTGAAACAGAAACCAGTCTTCGAAAATGTGAGGGTGCCGATGCAGACGCTGGATAGAGTCCCGGTTCTGGATCTCTCACCGGAGATCGACGCCCAGTGGCCTGAATTGATGGCCGCCATGGAACGTGTGCTTCGCTCCGGTCAGTTTATCGGCGGCCCGGAGGTGGTGGCGCTGGAGGAAGAAGCGGCCGACTACCTGGGAGTGTCTCACGCGGTCGGGGTGAACTCAGGCACAGACGCCCTCGTAATCGGCCTCCGTGCGCTCGGCGTACAGTCCGGGGACGAGGTGATCACGTCTCCATTCACCTTCTTCGCCTCTCCCGAGTCGATCGGCAACGTCGGCGCGGAGCCGGTGTTCGCCGACATCGACCCTGACACCCTCAACCTGGACCTGGACCTGGTTCGGGCCGCGATCACGGAGCGAACCTCTGCGATCATGCCGGTCCACCTGTTCGGCCGGCCGGTCGATATGGACGAACTCTCGGCCATCGCCTCGGAGCACGGCCTGAAGGTCATCGAAGACTGTGCCCAGTCCTTCGGCGCGCGTTTTGAAGGTCGGCAAACCGGCTCGATGGGCGACCTGGGTGCGTTTTCATTTTTTCCGTCCAAGAATCTCGGAGCCTTCGGCGACGCCGGCCTGATCGTGACGGACGACGCGGCCGTCGCTGATACGGCGAGACAGCTCCGGGCCCACGGGGGCAAGCACAAATATCATAACGAGATGCTCGGATACAACTCGCGCCTGGACTCGCTGCAGGCCGCACTTCTGCGAGTAAAGCTCCCCCTCATCGATGAGAAGAACGCCGGCCGTCAGCGGGTCGCGGCCCGCTATGGAGATCTTCTGGCCGGATTGGGAGGAATCGTGACGCCGGAGGTCAGGAATGGCCACGTATTCCATCAATACACGATTCGCGTCCTGGGCGGCCAGCGGGACGGCCTCAAGCAGGCGCTGGACGACGAGGGAATCGGATCCATGGTCTACTATCCCGTTCCGTGCCACAAGCTGCCCGTATATTCGCACGTCGACATCGAACTGCCGGCCGCCGAGCACGCCGCCGGAGAGGTGCTGAGCCTCCCGATTTGGCCCACCATGCCGGAAGCCGTTCAGGATAGAGTGGCAGCCGTCATCCGGCGCGGACGCTGACAGCGGGATGAGCCGGTTGCGAGTCCTGCACGTCGTCGGTGCGCGGCCGAATTTCATGAAGATCGCTCCGGTTATGAGAGCGTTCGAACGAAAGGGTGCAGTCGAGCAGCTGCTAGTGCACACGGGGCAGCACTATGATGACGCTCTGTCCCGAGATCTGTTCGAAGACCTGGAGCTTCCCAAGCCGGACATGAATCTGGGAATAGGGTCGGGCTCACACGCCGACCAGACCGGCCGGACTATCATGGGGCTGGAGCCGATCATGATCGACTACGATCCCGACTGGGTGTTTACGGTTGGGGACGTCAACTCTACCCTCGCCGCGGCGATCGTGGGCGCCAAGCTGGGCATTCCGATCGCGCACGTGGAGGCGGGTCTGCGGAGCGGTGACTTCGCGATGCCTGAAGAGATCAATCGGCTTGTAACGGACCGGCTCAGCAGCGCCTTGTTCACAACCGAACCTTCCGCGAACGAAAACCTGCTCTCAGAAGGTGTCGCCCAGGATAGAATCCATTACGTGGGCAACGTGATGATCGATACTTTGCTCAGATGCCGCGAGCGGGCGCGATTTCTTGAGATGCCGCGCAAGTTGGGTCTGTTCCCCGGGAAGTATTTTGCCGTCACGCTGCACCGGCCGAGCAACGTGGATCGCGCCGATCGGTTAGCCGCCATCCTCTCGTCTCTTGTCCAAAGCGCCGCCAATTGCAACTGCGAGCTGGTAATCCCGTTTCACCCTCGGACGAGCGCCCGGATTAAGGAGTTCGGCCTCGAGTCTCTGGTCGAAGGGGTGCGTGCCGTTCCACCTCTCAGGTACCTCGAGTTCCTCGGACTGATGCAGGAAGCGGCGCTGGTGTTGACGGACTCGGGAGGGATCCAGGAGGAGACGACAGCCTTGGGGATTCCCTGTATTACCCTTCGATCGACGACAGAGCGGCCCGTAACGGTTACCGAAGGCACGAATCAGCTGTTCAATGGCGAGTTGGCTGAGCTTCCGGATGTCGTCAGCGAAGCGTTAACGCGCACCCGGGATCCCGTCTTCCCACACCTGTGGGATGGCTCGGCGGCTGAACGCATTGCCGACGTCACCGTTCAGTTGGGCCGTCTTTCAGCACCGGACCCCGTCACGGTCTGAGATCCCGCGGTCCCGCGGTGCCGTCAGCAGGCCGCGTTCAGCAGGATACGCGCAAAGTTCTCTGGCTTCCTCTCTTCGACGAACTCCCTCTGCCTCGGAGAGCTAGCCAAATCGCCGGCCGACGATATCGCCCGTTCGAAGTAGGCAGACAG
The DNA here is from genome assembly GCA_039714435.1 of Gemmatimonadota bacterium. Taxonomy (GTDB): domain Bacteria; phylum Gemmatimonadota; class Gemmatimonadetes; order Palauibacterales; family Palauibacteraceae; genus JAZDDE01. The sequence goes on from JBDLJJ010000023.1 coordinate 14,086, forward strand.
ACTTTCCGCGGACACGTCGTCAAGTGTGTATCCGAGGTCGTAGTCGCGTATCAGATCTCCGATGAGTCCATCTCGCGGACCCACAACGGGGCGATTGGCACGGGCAGCATGCCCCAGTATGCCACTCGATCCTTCCGGGCGCGTATACGGAACGAGCACCACCGTGGACTCCGCGAATCGGTCCACGAACTCGGCTTCCGAGAGTTTGCGAAACTGGGTTTCTACCTCGAGGTCCGGACATTGGGCACGCAGGGCTTCGACGGCTGAAACCAGTGCGTTCCGGTCTTCCCGTGTAGGATCGCCCGCCAGTATTAGCTTGGCGTCCCGGAGCGCCTCCTTGTCGTTCAACATTCGAAAGGCTTCCAGAACCTCGAAAACTCCCTTACGCCGGCGCAGTGCCCCGATCATGAGGAAGGTGCACTTTTCACTCGGGCGCAACGCCCCGCCCGAGCCTTCCCAGACCGGTACCGGATCAGGAAGGAACCGAACTATCGGGTCCGCTTGCCCCAGCAGGTGGTTCAGGCGCCGCACAGCCTCCTTGTCGTTCAATACAAACACGGTTCCTAGCCGGGAGAACCGTGTGGCGAACTTCAGCAGCCACTTCTTCCGCAGGAACTTGATTTTGCCGAGAAAGCCGCGGGCTTTCCCAATGTCCCGGCGTGACATCCTCACGAACGGAAAGAACAGGATCGAATGAATTCGGATGCCTGGAAAAATTAGAGACATCAAAGGCAAGACGGGCTGGTAGGTGTTCAAGTTCAGAATGAATATGTCCGGCTGGCGCTCGCGCCGTGCCCAACGGAACGCAAACCACAACGGCTTAAGATTCCGGACATATCGTACGATACCCGCCCCCCGGTCTGAAGTGGAGCCGGAAAACGAGTCGACGATTCGGATACTCCGAATATGGCCATACCTGTGTCTTAGTTCATTCCCAACCACTGCCGGACACATAATGCATAGTTCACATTCCACCGCATTATTGCCGGCATAGTCGAGAACGTGCATGATATATTCACGATTGTGGCCGGAAGAATCTGCCGTAAAAATAAGCATGACACAGCTTTCTAATTCTGGAGATCGGACGGATCACAGATCCACGAAAGTAATGATCTGGCCCCGTACCAACGAGAGTCTACCTCCCTCTGGCCCTCGGTGTCGTTGCTACATATCACCAGTTCCCACGACAATCAGGACAACCGTATCTGTCTTAAACAGGCGGTCACCATGGCCAGATTCGGATTCTCGGTCACGGTCCTCGGTATCGGAGTTGACACCCCGGACTTCCACGGCGTCCAGCTGCTCGGATTGGGTCCTGCGCGAAGCCGAGGGGCCAGGTTGGTAATCAGGCCCTGGCGAATCTTCTTTCGGGCACTATTCGGAAAGGCGGATATCTATCAGTTTCATGACGTGGAGATGCTGCCTACGGCCTTTGTTCTAGCGCTTTTCGGCCGAACGGTCGTCTTCGATGTGCACGAAAATCTCTCTGCTGTAATAGAGCAAAGAACCTGGCTGCCAAGCCCGCTGAAGCCGGTGCTTGCCTGGATTCTCCTGCGTCTTGAAAGACTGTGCGTCCGCCGTTTTTGCCTCGTGATAACCGCCAGCCTCGGCATCGCGGAGCGATACCGTGGCTATGCCAAGCAACTATTGGTGTTGCCCAATTATCCACGCCTTGCCGAAACCGGCGTCTCTGAAAGCACTAGCGTCGACAGTACCGAAGAGGACTTCGTCGTCGTGTCTTTCGGTGGCACACATGAGCGATCCGGCTGCGCCGAGATCGTCGCGGCGTTTAGCCTTCTGGAAGACAGTCCTGACATTCGTTTTGTGCTCGGTGGCGGTGGAGTGGGCAGCCACGTTCATCACCGGCTGCAGCGCGCTAGTGGCTGGAGTCTCGTTCAGTACGTTGGGCGCGTGACGCGCGAAGAAATGCGTGAGTGGCTTAATCGCGCGTCGGTGGCCGTTGTCATTTTCGCGGATATGCCGAATAGCCGCGAAATCCGCTCCAACCGGCTCTACGAAGCGATGGCGGCGGGATTGCCCGTACTCGTTGCGGGCCATGGAGAGTGGCCCGATTTTGTGGCGCGCCATGGCTGCGGTATCAGTGTGGACGAGAAAGACCCGTCGGCTATCGCGGGCGCCATACTGACCCTCCGAAACAACCCGAAGCTGCGTGAGGAAATGGGCGCCCGCGGAAGAGCGGCGATCCTGTCTGAACTGAACTGGGACGCACACGAAAGCCTGCTCCAGGAAGCACTAGGCTCGTGCTTGCCTCGTTCAGGCGCGCTTGGGTCCCAGTGAATATCTGGTGGGTGAATCAAGTGGCGCTTCCGCCCACCGAGCCAGGGGTCACCCGGCACTACGATTTCGCCAGAGAACTCATCGATCGCGGGCACGAGGTGACCGTGATCCTGTCTAACTTTCACTATATACGAAGGCAGGAGATCAAGGACTTGGGCGGCGCGAGGACCGAATTCGAGGAGATCGAAGGCGTGCCTTTCCTGTGGATCAAGACGCCGTCCTATGGCAAGGGATACGCACGGCGCGTCTGGAGCTGGGTGATCTTCGCCTGGAGGCTGTGGCGCGGTCAGGGCGCCGAGCATCTACCGCCGCCCCAACTAATCATCGGATCATCGCCATATCCTTTCGCCGCGCTTGCCGCTCAGAAAGTCGCACGCCGCAGGAACATTCCGTTCGTCCTCGAAGTCAGAGATTTGTGGCCGCAGACCCTGATCGAGTTGGGGGGCATCTCCCGCTGGCATCCATTCATTATCCTGCTGGATAGAATCGAGCGATTCCTGTACAGGAGGGCTGATGCGATCGTGAGTCTCTTGCCCCACGCAGGTCCCTACATGGAAGGGAAGGGAGCCGACTCGAGTCGCATCAACTGGATTCCGAACGGAGTGAAGCTCGACCTGATCCCGTTCGCCGAACCCGAGCCGTGTCGGGACACGTTTACGTTCATCTACGCCGGTGGACACGGGCTTCCGAACGAACTCGACGATCTTCTCGACGCCGCTGCGCTTCTGAAGCAGACTGAGTGGGCCGGCCGAATTCGTCTCCGTCTGGTTGGAGACGGGCCCGAGAAACCTCGACTCATGCGGCGAGCGGAACTTGAGCATCTCGATAACGTCTCGTTCGGAGACTCGGTCCCCAAGAGCGAGATCTACCGGGTGCTCAAGGAGGCGGACGCCTTCGTGGTAGCCGTCCGGGCGTCACCGCTCTACAAGTACGGAGTGAGTCTAAACAAGTTCTTTGACTACCTGGCCATGGGCCGCCCGACCGTCATCGCCAGCGCGATCGAGCCCAATCCCTTCGCGACGGCGGGTGCCGGAGCAGTGGCGTACCCGGGTGATCCCGACTCGATCGTTCGGGCGCTCATCGAAATCGCCAGCCTCCCGGCGGCACAGCGGAGAGAGATGGGCCTGGCTGGTCGTGAATACGTTCGAGCCCACCATGACTTGCCGTCCCTGGTGGCTCGCCTCGAGGAGGTACTCCAGCAGGCAAGCAGGATGCCTGCATGACGGAGTTATTATTCGTCCTCTTCCTGTTCGCGGGCCGATTCAAGGCCGATCCGAGGTTCGCCTGGATTCCGGTCGACGTAACCGCGGCGCTGTTCGTTCTGAGCGTCGCGTCGGGCGTTGTGGTGCTGCTTCGGCGCGGCCGCGGGCCGCACACTCGTGGATTGCTCCTTTCCCTGCTGGGGTTGGGCTTCGTGGTATGGGCGGCCGCGAGCCTGGCGTGGTCTCCTGGCGGGCCGTATGCGCGACAAAAGGCACTGTACATAGCCACGCTCACCTATTGGCCTGTAGTGGCGGCGGCGATGGTGTTTGCACCCGAGCGCCCCAGGGTCGAGCGCCTGCTCAAGCTCATTCTGTTGTTCGGCCTGTGGCTGGTCGTCGAGAGCACGCTGGCCTTTGTTGCCGCCGGCGGTGCGGGCCTGCTTCAGGTGCTTGGCGCGAACTATCTCGGTGTGGGCAGAGTCGTGGGCCCCGCCTTTCTGATCGCCATCACCTATCGTTTTTTAGGGACGACGACGCAGGTCGAAAGACGAATGCTCGATCTGTCCGCCGTGTCGATGTTTGGAATTCTGCTCGTACTGGGCGGGCGGGGGCCGATCATCGCGACTCTTGCTGGAGCACTGCCCCTTTTTATGCTCAGCGGTCGCCTGGCGGGGTCGTTTCGGATCAAAGTCCGCAGGTACGCGGCGCCCCTGGGCGTTCTGGCCGGTGCCGGCGTGGCGGCCATCGGTCTGCTGTTCGCCACCGGACGCGTCACGACGACCCTTCTGCGCCTGTTGATTCTCCTCGAACCCGGTGGCGGTACGTCTGCCGGGTTACGTCTGATTCGCTATCAGGCGTCGCTGCCCATGTGGGAGCAGCACCTCTTCGTCGGGAACGGGATCGGGAGTTTTCCGATACTTTTTAGTGGGGCGGAGTACAACGACTATCCCCACAACATAGTGCTAGAACTCCTCGCCGAGACCGGGCTCATCGGCGCGGCGTTGTTCACCATCCTGGTTCTGGCGGCTCTGGCGTTGCTGGGCCGAATTCGTGACCTTCGAGCGGACCCGCTGCGCCTGCTCGTTCTAATGCTGTTTCTCAACCTGGGAGTGAACGCCATGTTCAGCGGTGACATTCCGGACAATCGCTATCTGTTCGCCATGGTAGGCTTGATGGCGCTGACCCCCTGCGCCGGTGGGCTGAGCGCGCCGCCGAAGGAGAAGTGGAGATGAGGCTGGACGCGGCCGAGGCTGGTGGTCCGGTGGACGAGCGCACGATCTCGCTCATCGCGATCGCGAATGTACTTTTGCGAAATCGGCGACTATTCGTTGGTCTTCCGATCCTGGTCGCCGCGGTTGTTTCAATCGTGGCGCTCTCGGCACCCCGAAAGTACAGCGCCCAAGCTTCATTCATGCCCCAATCCAAGACTGAGGATGGGTCGCAGTTCACTGGTCTTGCGGCACAAATCGGCATTAACCTCGGAGCGTCTGCCCAGGGCCAATCACCGCAGTTTTATGCTGATCTCATGAAGTCGCGCGAGATTCTAGGGGCTGTTGTCGAAGCGGAATACTCTTTCCCGGCAGGCAGCGGCCAGGGACCGCAGGTCGAGACGTTGATCCAGCGCTACGGGCAAGGCTCGCGAGAGTTGGAGCGCGGTCGCTTCGAAGCTGTGAAGAAGCTCCGCAAGCGAATTGGGGTGCGCGTCAACCCCGAGACGGGGGTGCTGCGCGTATCTATCTGGGCCCGGAACGCGGAACTCTCCAGGCAAATCGCGGACAAGTTCCTGGCCGAGGTCAACCGCTTCAATCAGGAGACCCGCCGCTCGCAGGCGGCCGAAGAGCGGCGCTTCGCCGGCGAGCGGGTCCAGGACGGCCGCGTGCGCCTCGACACAGCCGAGTTGGCCCTACAGCAGTTTCTGCAGCACAATCGGCAGTTCGAGGCATCGCCTCTCCTGACCTTCGAACACGATCGCTTGCAGCGCGAAGTGTCGATGCGGCAGCAGCTCTACTCGTCCCTGGCCAACGCCTACGAGCAGGCGCTGATTGATGAGGTCCGCAACACGCCGGTAATCACCGTGATCGAGCCCCCACGGCGGCCGGTGCGGCCGGACCGGCGGCGGCTGATAATGAAGGGATTCGCCTCGCTTGCGGTCGGCTTCGTGCTGGCCTTGCTCATAGCCGTCACGCTCGAAATCGGCCGCCGCACTCGCGCCGAAGAGCCCGAAGACTACCAGACCTTCGAACGGCTGAAGCGTGAAACGCGGGACGACCTGAGGACCCTGCGCGCTCGGTTCAGGAGAGGCTCGGCGGCGACCCCGGGAGGTTCGACCCCGCCTGAGTCTGCGGGGCCGCCTGAGTACTAGGTGCGGACGCGGCTCATCAGGACCAGGCCGGCCAGCAGGAAGGCCGCGTTTGGGAGCCAGGCGGCCAGCTGCGGCTGCACGACACCAGCCGCGCCGATGGCGACCGCGATCTCGTTGAAGACCAGGAATACCATCGTCGTGGCGAGGGCGATCCCGATCGATAGCGTAGCTCCGCCCTTTCTGGACGTATAGGCGAGGGGCATCCCGAACAGGACGATAACGAAGCAAGCGAACGGAAAGGCGATTTTCATCATTCGCTGAACCAGCAGCTTGTTCACGGACCCACCGGAACGGCGCTGCACCTCGATGAACCCTCCCAGTTCCGCGTATCCCATCTCTTCCGGGCCCTTCGGGTTGGCCAGAAGCTGGGACGGGGTTTCGGTGAAAAGTCGCTGGTGAAGTTCCCGGAAGCGGAACGTTACGGTCGGACCATCATCGGGAAGCATGCGAAGCCGTCCGCGGCCGATCAGCCAGCGGCTCGAGGCTGTATCCCACACCGCCTGATCAGCCGCGACGTTGTAAGTCGGATACGGGAATACCGTGCCCTCCCGCTCGATCTGAAGGTTGGTGATCTCGCCGCTCTCCGCTTCCAGGCGCCGGACCTTGTACACTCGCCCCTCTTCCGCCCGATACGCGAAGTCAGTCCGGAAGCGGCGCGGATTATTGAACTCCTCCCCCAGCGCCAGGCTGGCCCGGCGGTTCGTGCCCGGAACTAGCTCTGTCAGCACGAGCGACAGGCCGCTGACAGCCAGGCCCGCAATCAGGACCGGAATGCTGAGGCGGTAGAAGCTGATTCCGGCCGCTTTGGCGGCGACAATTTCGGAGTGGCGATTCATGCTTGCCACGGTGAACACGGCGGCCAGTAGAGCCGCGATGGGGAATCCGAGCAGTGCCTGCTGGGGCGTGGCGAAGAAGTAATGCAGCAGGACGTTCATGGGGGTGACATCGCGGGCCAGAAACTGGTCCAGCTGATCCGCCGCATCGGTCGTCATGAACATGAGCGGCACGCCGATGATCATGAGGCCGAACAGCTTCACGAACCGGCCGACGACATATCGGTCCAGCGTGGGCAGCATCCTCACGTTATCCGCCGGCCCGGCGCTGGCGGAACAGCGCCAGCACGCCCACCGTGCCGAACAGCATATTGGACGCCCACATGGCCCAGAAGGGCGACAGCAACCTCCTGTCCGCCAGCTCTTCTCCTCCGATAAGCGATACGTAGTACAGCGAAAAAACTACCAGGCTCACACCGATGACGAGCCCCACGCCGCCTCTTCGGTAGCGTGATCCGATCGGGGCACCAATCAGGACGAACACGATGCAGGCGGCCGGTATCGACATCTTTTTCTGGATTTCGACGTCGAAGCGGCTGGCCGCTTCCTGGTTGGTCTTATAGCGCGTGGCCTGCACACGGAACGCGTTCACCGCGGCGCTCGGCCGAGCGAGATCTATTCCAATACGCAGCCCCGTGGCGAAAGACCGGGTCGTGTCGGGTGCGGCGGTCCCGGCGGAATCCATGCCCACCTGCCCGGGGACTACGGCCAGGGTGGCCGAGTCCGGCTCCGCGCCTAGCAGGCGGCGGGTCAGCCCCAGCGTCAGCCCCCTGCTCGTGGCGCCGACCAGGTCGGCTTCGAAACGGTTGCTTTCCGCCCGCTCGCGCATCTCCCGGATCGGCAGTTCCCGGTCGCTGCGAAAAGCCCCCACCGAATCGCGCTGCAGCTCGTTTGCCACGTTCTGGACCTTCATGTATGTCGTCCCGAAGGCGACTCGGCCGAATGTCTCGTCTTCCGCCAGCTCCAGCTCGGTCATCACCCCGTCATACAGCGTGAGGTGCAGATCCGTATCCGTCAGCGCCATCCGTCCGCTGTCCGCGTAGATCGTCCGCGACCTGCCTCGCTCCCGTTCGTCGAAGATCGTGATGTCCTGCATCAGACTGGTGGCTGAATTAATCCGCGCCACGCGCAGAAAGAGGCGTCCCCGCGCAATCTCGTTTATCGTCTGCTCGGACAGCGCGAACGTCGGCTTCTTGCGGCTGATATCGGCCATCAGCACCGCGAGCTGGTGATTGGACTCGGGAAGCACCCGGTCGTTGAACCACGTCAGCCCCACCGCCACCACGCCCGCCGTGATAAGCACCGGCGCCATGAGACGGTGCAGGCTGACGCCGGACGCCTTCATGGCCGAGATCTCGTTGTCCGCCGCCAGCCGATTGAATACGAACAGGACTGCGACCAGAACGGCCATCGGAATCATCACAGCGACGATGAAGGGGATCGAGTACACGAACACCTCGGCGATGACAGCTCCGCCCAGATCTTTGCCCACCAGCATTTCCAGCTTCTTGGCGACCTGGTCGAGCAGAAGCAGCAGTGTCAGGGCGGCGATAGAGAACAGGAACGGACCTACATGCCGCCTGAGAATGTATCTGGTCAGTATTCGCATTAGCGGATGCGGCGAGGCGTTTGACAAGTTCGGTCCACGGCGTGAATGTACCGCCGGGAGGTCCGTTTGGCTTTACCTTGACCCACGAGGCGCGTTGAAAAACTGTACTCCGGCAATCGCCGCGTTCTCCGCCGTCTTCGCGTTGTGGGTTTCGCCCTCTCCCGCCGTGTCGCAGGAACTCCCGGACCTGATGCAGCAGGCGGAAGACCTCCTGGGCCGGCCGGTGGACACGGAGGAGGCTCTGCGTCTGTTGCAGCAGTCTGGTGTCACGCCGGACCAGCTTCGTGAACGACTGGCCCGCGAGGGTTTTTCCCGGGCCGCCGCGGATCCGTACCTCGCCGTCCTCGAAGGGCGAGCGACCCGCGTTCCGGCGGGTACAAATCCACTGCCTCTGTTCCAGGTCCTGACCGGAGTGGATCTAGCCTCGCAGATCGCGGAGCAGCAGGATTCTCTGCGCCTGGCTGAGCGTTTTGGCTCCGGCCTGGATCCGACGGTCGATTCGCTGCCTCCCGAGCCACCCGGCCCGATGGTCTTCGGGCGCGAGATGTTCCGCCGCTTTACCAATCAGTTCGACCCGCCTCGGACGGGCCCTGTCCCCGCCAGTTATCGGGTCGGAGCCGGGGATGAGCTGGTTGTGGTGCTGACCGGAGATGTGGAAGTCGCGTACCGGCTCGCGGTTTCGCGCGACGGGTGGATAGTCCTCCCGGACGTGGGCCGGGTAGCGGTGACCGGACTCAGCCTGGGGGCGCTTCGCCGCGTGCTGCGCGGTAGGCTTTCGACCGCCTACTCGGGTCTGACGGACGGGCCCGACGCCACCACGTTTCTGGAGGTCTCTCTAGACAATCTCCGGGCCAATCAGGTCTACGTGATCGGGGAAGTCGAAAGGCCCGGAGCCTACGAGGTCGGAGGCCTGGCCACTGTGCTTTCCGCCCTGTACCGGGCAGCCGGACCGCTGCGCACGGGCTCGTTCAGGAATATTCGGGTCAATCGCGGCGGCAGCCTGGCCGCGACCGTAGACCTGTACGAGTACATGCTCGGAGGCGACGCTTCGGCTGACGTCCGCCTGGAGCAGGGAGATATAGTTTTCGTGCCGGTGGCAGGCCGGCAGGTCGAGATCGACGGTGCGGTGCGGCGCCCCGGTATATATGAGATACAGACGGACGATGGCCTCAATGACCTGGTCAGATTCGCCGGGGGCGTCGCGGCCGATGCTTTCGTAGGCAGCGTGCAGGTCGAGCGCATCCTGCCCCCGGAGGCCCGGCAGCCCGGGAGGCACCGAGCGCTCCTCAACCTGCCGGCCGCGGACCTGATGGCCGACGGACACGGGGCCGCGCTCTCGGACGGTGACAGGGTAACCATTTTCGCGGTGACCGAGGACCGAATCAGCAGCGTGCGCATCTCGGGCGGAGTGTGGAGACCGGGCGCCTACGGCGCTGAGGCCGGTCTGCGTCTGTCGCAGCTTGTGGAGCGCGCCGGGGGCCTGCTCCCGGACGCCGTCCTCGGACGAGCCCAGATTCAGCGCATGCAGCCGGACCGTACACGCCGCATGATCAGCGTCAGCCTCGAGCGGAACGCGGCCGGCGCTCTGGTGACCGACCCCGTGGTCGAACCTGAAGACCAGGTGTTCGTCTTCGCCGAGCGAAATCTGCGTGAGGAACGGGTCGTTTCCATCGGAGGCTGGGTGCGCGAGCCGGGCGTGTTTCCGTTCGTGGACGGGATGAGTGTGCGCGACCTGATTCTGCGCGCCGGAGGCCTTCGCACCGGCGCCTATCTGGGAGCGGTGGACGTATCTCGGGTGACGATCGCTCAGGCCTACGGAGACACGATCACCGAGAACTTCACCATCGCCCTGGACAGCACGATGGTGTTCGACGCCTCCCGCCGCACTCCCGGGTCTGCGGTACGCGCGGGGACGAGCCAGGACTTCGAACTCGCCAATCTGGACGCGGTGTATCTGAGGAAAGCGCCCGGCTTCGAGCCCCAGCGCCGCGTCATCGTCACGGGCGAAGTCATGTTCCCCGGTCCCTACTCCCTGCAGACGCGCGGCGAGCGCCTTACCGATCTGCTGCAGCGGGCCGGCGGCCTGACCCCGGAAGCGTACCGGGAGGGTCTGCAGCTGTGGCGGGCCGAGCCCAACCAGGCCGGCGACACGCTCAGTGCGGTTGCCATCGCGGCGCGCGCGGTAGGTGACACGAGCAGCAACCTGCAGCGCTTTCGGGAGGATCAGGTGGCTCTGGGGCCAGATACGATGGTGAGTCGGACGCGGCAGGAAGAGCTGGACCAGATCGCGCGGGCCCGCAGCGGAAGCCAGGCCGCGGCCGATTCGATCGTGGCCGCGGCGCGGCGCCGGGACGCAGCGGCCCGCACCAAGCGCACCCGCGTGGGAGTGGATTTCCGCCAGGCCCTGGCCAATCCGGGCAGTTCGCAGAACATACTGATCGAGCCGGCCGACTCTATCTTCGTACCCAGTTTCATTCCCACCGTAGACGTGGGCGGAGCGGTGGAGGCGCCGACCAAAGTGTTGTACCGCCAGGGAGCGGGGGTGGGCTACTACATCAGCCGGGCGGGCGGCTACACGTCGGAAGCCGATAAGGGGCGCACACGAGTGCAACTGGCCAACGGAGAGGTGGACACACGGGGCGGAAAGTTCCTCTTTTTCGGCGGCGGAATCGCCAGGCCCGACCCCGGCAGCACGATTACCGTTCCCACCAAGCGCCCCAAGCAGGGCGGCGGCATAAGCTTCGCCCAGCTTGCCACCATCTTCACTTCTCTCGCCACGGCCACGGCGACAATCATCATAGCGGCCCAGTAGGCGCACGAGCCGTGATCAGTTCGCCGTGAAGACGATTTTGCCGTGAAGAAGAAGATTCTGTGGGTCGATGACGAAGTAGATCTTCTGCGGCCGCATCTTCTCCTTCTGCACCGTGAGGGGTACCACGTCGATGCCATCATGAACGGCAACGACGCCCTGGCGCTTCTCGAGAACGAGACCTACGACCTCGTTCTCCTGGACGAGCAAATGCCAGGACTGCGGGGAATGGAGGTCCTTTCCAGGCTGCGCAGCCGCGAGCCGAATCTGCCCGTCGTGATGGTCACCAAGAGCGAGGCCGAGTCCACTCTGCACGAGGCGATCGGCCGCCGCGCCGACGACTACATCGTAAAGCCGACCAGCCCCCGGCAGGTGCTGTCCGTCGTGACCCGAATTCTGGCCGGCCCGCAGCTCAGGCTGCAGCAGACGGCCAGAGATTTCACGCAGCGCTTTCAGGTCCTGCGGGAGCTGGCGGGGGAGGCTTCTTCCTGGTCTGACTGGGCGGATATCTATTCGGAGATGGTGGACTGGGAACTGCGCCTGGATGAGCAGGGTGAGTCCAGCCTGCTGGAAGTGCTCCATTCTCTCAGAACAGATGTCCGGCGCGGGTACTGTGACCTGGTCGGCGAACGATACTCCGACTGGGTGCATGAGGAAGGGGAGCCGGGACCGCCTCTGTCGGTCGATATCTTGAACCGATTCTTCAAACCGCTGCTCAACGCAGATTCATCCGCCCTGCTCATCGTCGTCGACTGCCTGCGCCTCGATCAGTGGCGCGCCCTGCGCCCCATGCTGGCAGATCTTTTCGACGTGCAGGAGGCCCTGTACGCCGGCATTCTTCCGACGGCCACGCCTTTCGCCAGAAACGCGATCTTCAGCGGGCTGTTTCCTGACGAGTTGGAGGAAAGCCGGCCGGGCTGGCTAGAGTCCGGGGACGAGGAAGGGTACAACTCGTTCGAAGACGAACTGTTCGCCGCACACGTCCAGCAGCTGGCTGGCCAGGGCTGGCGCACCCATTACGAGAAGCTGTTTTCGGCTCCGGACGGCGAGCGCATGCTTCAGCGTCTGCCCAGCTACCTGGCAGAACCGTCCGCTACGGCGCTCGTCTTCAGCTTCATCGACATGCTCACCCACGGTCGCAGCGAATCCCGCCTTCTATGGGAAGTCGCCCGCGACGCTTCCGCTCTGCGGGATCTCACGGTGTCCTGGTTCGAGCGCTCGGCCGCCTTCGGCGCACTCAAGCTGGCGGCCCGCACGGGCACCCCGGTTCTTCTGACCACAGACCACGGTTCGATCCACTGCAACCGGGCGGTAACGGTGTTCGCCAAGCGGGACGCGACCGCCAGCCTGCGCTACAAATTCGGCCGCGACCTCAGGGTGGAGAACCCGGCCGCCGTGTACCAGGCTCTTACGGCGGGCGACCTGCGCCTGCCGGAACTCGGCTCTCGCCGGAACCATATCCTCTGCCGTGAGGACTATTACTTCGTCTATCCGACCAAGCTGCGAGAGTATCAGGCCCGCTACCGCGACAGCTTCCTGCACGGAGGAATCAGTCCCGAGGAGATGATTCTTCCCGTCGCTCTGCTCTTGCCGCGCTAGGTGCCGCTTCTGCCGCGCCAGGTGCCGCTTCTGGCGCGCCTGAGTGCCGCTTCTGGCCAGCCGCGCCGTTTCAGGTTACCTGTAATGCCCGAAAACGCCGTTGTCAGGCAGACCTGAATAGGAGCCGGATCGGTTGATCTACATCACGATCCCCGTACATAACGAGCAGCGCACCATTGGTGTGCTGCTGTGGCGCATCCGCGAGATCTTCACGGAGCTGGGCCGCGATTTTCGTATTCTGGTGCTGGACGATGGATCCACGGACGATACCGCCGACGTGCTGGAGCCGTACACGCGTGTGCTGCCGCTGACAGTACTTCGGCACGAGGCCCGAAAGGGCTACGCGGCCTCTCTGGATACGCTGATCCGGGAGGTGGTTCGGCGCTCGGAGTATCCTCGCCGCGACGGCGTTCTGGTGATGCAGGGAGATTTCACTGATGGGCCGGAAGCGATCGCGGACATCCTGCGCCGCTTCCAGGGCGGGGCGGATCTGGTAACGGTGGCGGCGGTCGGCGTAAAGCGGGCTCCGTGGCCAGTGCGGCTGGCCCGTATGTCGGCCGCGGCGATGCTCAGAGGCCTTCGCCTGCCGGAGCAAACCGGTGACGCCTTCACCGGATACCGGCTGTACCGTCTCATGGTACTGAAGCGCACCTTGAAGGATATACCCAAGGGGAAATCGCTGATTAGAAATGACGGCTGGGCGGCCAGCGTCGAGCTGCTGGCGGCCGTGGGTCCTCATGTCCGCCAGGCGGCGGTCGTGGACGCGCCGTACGATACCGATCGCAGATATCGGGACAGCCGGTTCAAGCCCGTCCCGGAGCTTTGGGCGCTTCACAAGCTCAGGCGTGATCCTCGGATTCGCGCCAGCGCGGCTCAGCTTTCGGCTAACTGAGGCTCGCCGTATGCGTGGGCCCCGAATATATTCCGAGTTCCACCCGCACTGATGGTGCGGTCTAAATAAATTAGAAAAGGATGGATGGCTTGGCCAACGACGACAGGACTTCATCACTCGACGCGGCTCGCGACGAGTTGTTCAGCCATATTCGCCGCTGCGGCGTTCTGGAAGCGGACGAAACGCAGCGCAGTGAGTGGATGACGGACACAGTACAGTACTTGAGTGAGCGGTATCCCGATCTTACGGACGTAGATCTAGGTCAGCTCGGCGACATCGGACAGAGGTATTGCCAGCCCGCGATTCCGCACGGGCCGGTAGAGTCTGGCGGGCCGAACAACCCTGAGTCGGACGAGGTCAACGCAGCCTGAACCCCCACCTATCTGAGGTCACCCTGGCGGCTCCCGTCATCGGCCGGACGCGATGATGGTGCTGGATCTTTTTGCGTTACTCATCCTCGTTCTCGCCACCGCATTTTTCGTAGCGGCCAAGATTTCGCTCGTGGCTGAGCACAGGCCCCGGGGTCGTGACCGGTCGCCGGATGGGCGCACGATATTCGGGGCCAAACTCGGCATCGCCTTGTCGTCCATCGGCCTCGTCTGGATGCTCGAGTCAGTAGTCGCGGACATACTGGGGCCGGGTTTCGAGGCACTGCCAGCGCCCTGGGCCGCCATCGGCGCTCACGGAGTGGCGATCGCAGTCGCCCTGGGTCTTGTCATCGTGCTGCACGTAGCGCTGCGCCACCTGCTGCCTGGATATGTGTCGCGGCTCACGGCGGAGCGCGTCAGCCGCGTGCTGTCCGGCCCCTTGAACCTCTTCAATCTGTTGGCTCGTCCCCTGCTCTGGCTGACCGAAGCGGGGGAGCGCGCTCAGAGTCCGGAGGAGATTCAGGCCCTTCTGAGGCATGGCCGCGCAGACAGGGCGCCCGAAGATGGCGAGGAAGCCATGATTCAGGGCGTATTCGAACTCACGAACACGGTCGCCCGAGAGGTCATGACTCCTCGAACCGACATCCTAGCTTTCCAGGCCGAAACCTCACTGGATGAGGTGCTCCGGGCCGTGGCCGAGTCGGGGCACTCCCGATTCCCGGTGTACGGCAATTCCATCGACGATACGCTCGGAGTGGTCCTCGTAAAGGATCTGATTCGTTGGATCCAGAAGTCCGAGCCATCTGCCTTCGAACTGCGTGAAGTGATGCGCCGGGCGTACTTCGTTCCGGACACGAAGGCGGTGAACGATCTCCTGGCCGAGATGCGACGCGACAAGGTTCATCTGGCTGTAGTCGTGGATGAGTTCGGCGGCACCGACGGGATCGTGACTCTCGAAGACCTGCTCGAGGAGATAGTGGGCGAAATCTTCGACGAGCACGACGTGCCTGAATCAGACGTGATCATTGACGAAGAAGGCCGCATTCTGATCGATGGTGGAGCCGATTTCGCGGACGTGCTGGCCGAGTTCGGTCTTGCCATCGAGGAGCTGGAGGGCGATTACGATACGGTGGCTGGATTTGTTATCGGTTCTCTGGGCAGAATTCCCGAGACCGGGTTCAGGGTCCCGGTCGGCGAAGGAGAGTTTGAGGTACTGGAGACCAATGAAAAACGGGTGACACGTCTCGAACTCTTCGTTTCGGCGGAGAGTCACGGCCGCAAACCTCAGACGGAAAGTGGAGCTGTCGATGACCTCTGAGTTCTGGAGTGCAGAGGAGTTCGACCGACAGGCGCAGCAGCGCTACGAAGATGGTGAGTACGATGCGGCCAGCTCTCTGCTGGAGACGGCGCTGCGGCTGTATCCGGATTCGGCCGACCTATGGGTGTCGATGGGGTACACGCAGCTCGCCCGCGAGGAGTACGCCTGGGCCCGGCGAGCCTTCGACCTGTCGCTGGCACAAGAGCCGGACCACGAGGACGGGCTGGTGGGGATCGGAGAAGCTCTCCTCAAGCTTGGCGAGCGATCGCGGGGCTTCCGGGCTTTCGAGCGGGTGCTGGAGCTGGGCTTCGCGAGCGACAGTGATCTCATGCTGTCGATCGGGCGCGCCTTGTTCCGTGAGGAACTCTATTCGCATGCCGCGCGCTTCTTTCGCAAGGCTGCCGCTGCCGACGGGAATTCCGCTGATGCGGCCGCCGATCTGGCCTACTCGCTCCAGCGTCTCGATAAGCCCCGGGAGGCGCTGAACTGGCTGCGGCGATCACTGGAGCTCGATCCCGACAATCACGACGCCCGAGCCTGTCTGGCGAATCTGGAATATGAACGCGGGCAAAGGGAGCAGGCGCTGGAGGAATTCGAGCGCGTGCCCACCGATCGGCTGTGGGACCCGCTAACGGTTTGGCGGGCCCTCGAGCTGACCCGCGCTTTCCGCACCCTGTCGAGTGATGGCCGCGAGCTGGAGCCCTACCTCGAGCGCTTGGAGCAACTTCTGGTCAAGCCGACTCCTGTGGAAAAATTGTTAGCTGAGATTCAGTCGCAAGAACCTGATTCTGTGCGGATTTCGCCCGCCCGCGGACAGCTCGACATGTTTCGGCCCATACCCGGCGAAAACACTGACTGGGCGGCCATTGTACGGGCTATGAGCCAGGCTTCTCCACAGCCGCATCAGAGCGTGGAACAGTTCATGCAAGAAACAGCTCAGCGGATACACACACAGACCGGAATTCGGATTCCGGACGACGACCCGGAAGCCTTTATTAAGGCTTCAGCACAGGCCGGCGTGCTCCACATCGAGCACTGAGGCGAGGGTGAAAAAAACGCATGGATACGCAGCCACTGGCTGATTTGCTGGCCAGGAGACTAGTAGAAGAAGGTCACACGCTGGACGGCCCGATCGCTATCGCGGAGCTCCAGCAGCGACTCATTCCGTATCGGTTGTGCAGGGCTGAGCTTCGCTTTGCCACAAAGGCGGAGTACGACCTGGCTCTATTACACCTGCTCGCGGACGAAAAGCAGGCCGAGGTTCAGGAGGGCCGTCTGGGTGAGGCCATCCAGAGTGAGCTGCTTTCGGCCGAGCCGGCGCTTCGTTTTCTGCGCCGATTCGCCGCTTCCGAAGTCAAGCTGAAGACCGCCGCGCCCAACGGAAAATCGCGCCGCGCTGCAGCCTCGGCCAGCGCCTCCAACGGTTCAGATTCCGCGCCGGGTCCGCGTCTGCATGGAAAGGATCCCGCAGCCTCGAAAACCACGAAGCGCCGCAAAGCGCAGTGGCCGCCGCCCGATGAGTCGGAGACGCCGGCAGACTCTGAGGCCGCCGAGCCGGCCGCCGAGCCGGCCGCCGAGTCGGCCGCCGATGCCGATGCCGCCGAGCCAGCGCCTCAGGCGACAGCCAAGTCCGGGTCGGCAAGGGCGCCGCGAGCCGCTCGCCGCAGACAGTCTGCCAAGCGTGGCCCGGCTCCAGCGGCGGCCGCGCAGGGCTGCCGATCGTGTCAGGAAGAACTTCCGGACGTCCCGGATCTGCGATTCTGTCCGCACTGCGGCACCGACCAGAACCGGTGGGACTGCGAACAGTGTCAGGCCAAGATTCAGCGCCCCTGGCAGTTCTGTCCGAAGTGCGGCGCGGCGCAGGCCGGCGGCTAGAAACTTCCCCCCATAAGCGTTACCTTTGGCGACCTGTAAACACCGGGGCGCGGCCATTGGCGCGCCGTAGACTCAGATCGATGTGATTCCAGCAAGAGGATTGGATATGCAGAAGAATAAGCAGTCGGCGCTGCGAGCGTTGGCGGGAACCGGACTGGTAGTATTTCTTTCGCTCGGAGCCGCAGCTTGCGGTGGGGACGATGCCAACGCGGCGGCCGACGACGTGGTTGAAGCAGCCAATCTGGCCGCCGGCGCAGACATGGAGACTTCCATGGACAATCCCTGCGCCGCAGACAATCCCTGCGCGGCAGGCGACGCGGCACCCCAGGAGCTGCCTGAGGGTGTCACCATGGCCATGGTGACCGAAGGAAAAGCCGTCTTCGAGGGTGCGGGCATCTGTTCTTCGTGCCACGGTCCGGCTGGGGCTGGCGTGCCGAATCTCGGAGCCGACCTGACGGACGACGAGTGGGCGCACTCCGATGGGTCCTACGAGAAGATCGTAGAGGGTGTCGCGGACGGCATCACGGCTGAGGCTTCGACCTCCGGCATTCCGATGCCTCCCAAGGGTGGCGCCAACATCACGGACGACCAGGTGAAGGCCGTTTCGGCCTACGTGTGGACGCTGAGCCGAAACTGAGTGATCCGCTAGCCGATCGTAGTTTCGCGGTGAAGTCGAGGCCGGTCTCCCAGATTTGGGCGGGCCGGCCTCTTCGCTTGCGGCCTGCTCGCGGCTTGTGGCCTGCTCTCGGCTTGTGGCCTGACCCGTGGCCTGTTCGCGGAGGCGGCGCTTGATACGCGTGGCGCTCATTCCTGGCGACGGAATCGGTCCCGAGGTAGTGCG
>JBDLJJ010000024.1:0-31562 GCA_039714435.1 Gemmatimonadota bacterium
CATGCATTACCTAGAGCATCAGCCCCGTCCACCGTTGGATCAGTGGGTCAAGTGTGTCTGGACCCTGGTCGATGACGCGACAGTTGGGTCGGTTCGTCCGCTGCAGCCGATCGTTCCTGACGGGTGTATCGAGATCGTGTTTCATTTTGGTGATGCCCTCTCCAGACTCTCAGAAGGTTCGGAGGTTGGACAACCGCATACGCTTGTCGTTGGTCAAATGACGGGCCCAACCCTACTCAGGCCGGGAAGTAATGTGCGAGCGCTTGGTATTCGTTTGCTTCCGTGGGGAGGAAGGGTCCTATTCCAGATGCCCATATGCGAGCTGACCGACAGGTTCCTGCCTGTGCGCGAGCTGCTTCCCCGATTCGATTCTCTCGCGGATCAGCTGGCTGCTGCACCGGCGGACGAACGGCCCCGACTCGCCTTTTCCCACCTTAGGAAGTGGCTTCCAGTTGAGCCCGCGGGACCGCTGACGAAAGAGTTGGTCAGAGCCATTGTGGGAAGCGGTGGGCGCACCACGGTTCGGGAACTCGCGAGCACCGTAAACGCGACGACCCGCAGCGTCGAGCGAGTCATGAACCGGGACATCGGCCTTCCGCCCCTCCTCTTTGCGCGGATTGTTCGCGTGCAGAAGGCGATCGGTCGCATGCGCAATGAGCCGCCGGGACGGCTGGGACGGATAGCGATGGACTGCGGTTATTACGACCAGGCGCATTTCTGCCGAGACTTCCGGCAGCTTTCAGGGATGACCCCGACTCAATTCGTGGCCGCAGACTGTGGACTCACTCATGCCTTTGCTTATGGTGATACCCAGTAGACGCTAGTCCACCCGCCCACTTCGATGTTCCATGTCGCTTTTGTACAAGCCTCCGCCCAAGAGAAGTTCTACCTTTCTCGTTCCATCAGGCCGGAAGTCGGGCCCGGAGCTTGGTTGACCCTTTCTTCGAGGTAAAATCAGAATGAAAGTCAAGCGCGCATCGCTCCTCTTCGTCTGCCTTGTCGCATCCGCTGTTATCGTCCCGAGCCCAGGCCTGGGCCAGCAAGTATCTGATCCGCAGCGACCCTCTCTTCAAGATGCATCGTGGCTGGCCGGGTGCTGGGAAGCATCAGATGGAAGAACGGTGACCCAGGAGAATTGGATGGAACCGCTGGGAGGGATCATGCTCGGGATGAACAGGGTGGTCAAAGACGAGAGAATCCAGGGCTACGAGTTCCTTAAGCTCAAGGCGTTCGACTCAGATCTGGTCTACGAGGCACACCCGTCGGGACAGCCGCCAGCTCAGTTTCTATCCACTGAGGTTCAGGAAGACATGATCCGGTTCGAGAACCCGGAGCACGATTTTCCCCGGCGGATCACCTACGTGCGCGATGGCACTGATTCGCTGGAGGCCCGGGTAGACGACGGCCGGGACGGCGAAGGCTTCGCGTTAAGGTTCCAGCGAGTCGAATGCCCTTAGATCTTGGGTCCGCAGAAGGCGGCCGCAGGAGCACCGGCGACCCCCTGCTCCTAAAGCTGACCCTAGCGTCAGTTGACGTCGATGAGCGTCGGTTTTCGGGACAGGCCATTGCCCTGCCATCATAACGGACCGGTGGGCGTCGCCAGGCGCTGGCACTGTTGCTGACACTGTCACTCAAGAGCCAGCTGCCGCCATGTTAACCAGGTGAACAAGGACTACCTGCCTCCCACCAACGACGATACCCTTCTCGCTCAGTGCCGGGTCGAGACGTTCCGGGCGGGCGGGCCCGGCGGACAGCATCAGAACAAGACCGAGTCCGCCGTCCGGCTAACGCACCTGCCAACCGGAATCACAGTCATCGCCCGGGAATCGCGCAGCCAGCACCGCAACCGGCAGGTCGCGCTCACCCGCCTGCGGGAAGCGCTCAAGGAGCGGGCTAGAGTAGACGATCCGCGGATTCCGACGCGGCCTCCGGCGCGCGAGAAGCGCCGCCGACTGGAAGAAAAGCAGCGTCGGGCAGACGTGAAACGTTCGCGGAGGAAGCCGGAGGTGGAGGAGTGACGATCGACCCTCCGCCCCCAGGCATCGCGTGCCATTCCTTTGTGACGTGCCCGGCATGGACCTTCGGCGGCCGCGCGCACTTTCAGGAGCCAGTGCCATCCGTAGGGCCGGTTAGCACCCATTTGAATCGGGGGAGCCCGATTCAGAGCGAAGCTCTCCAAAGGAGCTGCCGAAGGCGGCCGCTGGAGCGTCGGCGATTCCCGCGTCTTCGCGATTCAATGTTGTTACGCCGCTCGGTTCTAGCGCGTCTTTCTCGTGAGGGGCCTAACGAACCTCGTGAGGTAGAGAGTGCAGAACTGATCGGAGGAGCAAATGCGCACGCAATCGAGCGACAAAGGAGGGTGGCCGTTTGGCCGCCTCGTGTGGCTCGTCGTGGGGATATTCCTGGGATCGATGACATGGGGCGCCGCGGACATCGCCGCCCAGGACCGGAGACCACGACCCTGGGGCGGGCATCACCAGTACCGCCACGCGCCACGGGCGCAGGCCGGTGTCAGTTTCGCCTACATCGTTCCCCGGCGAGAGTTCGGGGTCTTTGTCGATGATGGATTCGGACTCGGAGTTCACTTCGTGTACGGGCTCGACCCATCGAATGCAGTTGGCCTGCGGTTAGACGCGGGGTGGGTCAGGTACGGAACTGAGCGCATCGGCGTGCCCGTGTTCCCGGAGACAGGCCGCGTGCTGTTCGATGTCGCGACCCACAACAACATCGCAATGTTCGGTATCGGACCCCAGATCCAGGTGCCTACTGGACCGATCCGACCCTACCTCAACGGGTTCGTCGGCTCGGGCTATTTCTACACTGAAAGCTCGTTCGAGGATGACTTCCACTCTGGTGGTTTCGGCTCTACTACAAACTTCGACGATCTCAGCTTCGGGTACGGCGGTGGCGGGGGTCTGGCCCTGGTCTTCGGGAGCCGACGACACCCGCTGTCGGTGGACTTCGACGTCCAATACCGCCGCTACCCCGACACGGAGTACCTGGTTGAAGGGAGCATATTCGAGGACGAATTCGGCGATGTGTTCATCGCGCCTTTACTGAGCGATGTGGAGTTTCTCCAGTTCACCGTAGGCATGTCCGTCGGTTTCTGAACGCGCCTATTCTCGTACCGTGCACTACCAAACGAAGGAACGACCATGCCGGCGCCGGGCATGGGCGTTGCTTCGTCCAAATCGGGGCGGCCGGCTTCGTAGCGAAGTTCTCCGAGGACCGCCGAAGGCGGCCGCAGGAATACCGACGATCCCCCTGCTCCCAAAGCACCATCGACCTTACCCGAATACGCTCGGTCACGCTTGCTGGCGCTGATTATGAACGGTGGTGCGCTTACTGGTAATCTGGTCTGATGCTCCAGAAGAAGGACAACCGAAAGTGAAGGATTCCAAAGGCGACCAGCTAATCGCTCCGTTGATAGCCACGAGGAGAGCAATTCAACGTTGAGATTTCGGTAGAGCGCCGCTTCTCTGCCGTCTATCATTCCTGTCAGAGGCTTCACCGGCAGCACTCATGACCCGAGAGTTGGTTGGGAATTGTCATGGCAGAAAGTCAGGATTATCAGAGACCCGCCGGTGCTGCAAGCGGCACCCGGCCCAATGGTAAAGCAGTAATTCCGTCCCGGCTCTCTACAACCGCGCTGAGACAGCGATGAAGAGAATCTGGGAGCTTGTTAGGAATCTCCTGCCCACAACCTGGATGTACCCAGTTGGAGGGCTACCAGCCGCCGCCGCGATCCGGGAGCCGACCCTTTCCCCGCCCTCTCCCCAAGTCTGTCAGCAAGCTGGAGCTGCAAGTCCTGGGACTTTCACGATCGATTCCATCGGCTAGATCGATACTGGCGTGCGAAACGCACAGCGGGCAGCGAAGCGAGCTTGCGCGCACAACAATGGTGACGGTGCATCCGGGTGGCGCGCTCACTGACACGCGCTTGCGCTTGCTGACCCTGGTTCACTTTGTGACAGTTCTTCCCAGGCGTCTTTCCATACACGACTTGTTCCTAAACGTCATGAAGGATCGATGCCGAAGTATGCATACCCCGACGCTACGGCCAAGCCCAGCCACGTCGTACCAATGTCGCTCACCGTTTGATCGAGTTCCGGGTGAAGCATGACGCCTATAATCAATGCTGCAAGGCCCACAGCGAGCCATACCGCAAGGTATCCGATCCCAAGAGCATTCACCGCTATGATCTGGCCCCGCTTAGCGCCCGCCGCAGAGGCGACGGGATTCTCACCGGGTTTCGCCGCGGCCAACTTCGAGACAACTAGGGCGGAAACCAAACCGCCGATTGTCGTGACGACGTAGACTATACCATCCGAAAAACCCGGAAAATTGGTACTGTCGCACGAAGAAACGGCCCCGCAGTTCACGATTTCGAGAGTCATGTACCCGACTGTTACGGCGTACAGGAGAAGAAGAATGTACGCAATGACTCCGCCGAAAATGACCGTGAATGGTTTTTGCATGAGAGTCCTCGTTGTTTGTGATTCACCGAACGGGAGGCCGGCTCCTGGAATCCAATCGGAGCACCGGCGCAATCAATCGCTCGTCGAGCGGCTGAGAGAGGACACCTCTGATTGTATCCAACTTGGCCCTCGGAATAGTTACTCGGTTACCGGCCGCCGGACTCACATCGGTGATAAGAAGACGCTCGACTTCCTGTATGCGCTGATAACTATCCGCGACAACCTGGCGCGCCACCTCGGTCTCCGCCTCAGCTACTTCGGCTTCAGCCCGCTTGTCCTGTACACGAAACTCCTGGACGAAAGCTCCG
Organism: Gemmatimonadota bacterium; assembly: GCA_039714435.1. Taxonomy (GTDB): domain Bacteria; phylum Gemmatimonadota; class Gemmatimonadetes; order Palauibacterales; family Palauibacteraceae; genus JAZDDE01. The sequence goes on from JBDLJJ010000024.1 coordinate 4,787, forward strand.
AGGAGGAGTCCGAGAAGACCCGAGATGAGACCCAAGAGATCCTTTCGCTCTGGTGTCGGTTTGGCGAACCCCCAAACAAGCAGGAGCAAAAAGACGGCGAGGATGGCGCCCGTAAGAACCTGCAAGAACTGCGTATTGCTAGCCTCCATGATTCACTCCTGCCACGTGAGTTAAGCGGTACAATCGTAAGACGCCCAACGCCAGACGGCCCTAAGCGATTGGCGTGGGGATTGTGCCTGCGTCTCGGGCAGCGTTCCTGCCGAGGACGATCATCCGGTCCTGGATCGCAGGATCGGCCTCGAGGCTCCCGGTCGGTAAATCCCTCTTCGGCCTGATGTATTTGATGATCGCGCCCCTCGCCTCGGCGACCTGATCGGCGATCACGACGTCCATGATACCTACATTGTGCTGAAAGAGATCGAACGTTCGGACGAAGATCTTGAAGGCTTTCGTATAGTTCTCTTTCTTCGGTGGCTTTTCTTTCGGACCGAGAACAATGGCGTAGACGTGCTTGGCGCCGTTCTCCAGGGCGACACGGATCGGGGCGTACTCCCCCACTCCGCCGTCCACGTACTGATGCGCGTTTTCGAGCAGCTGATTCGGGCTCGTTCTGATCCTCACGGGCGGCATGAAAACGGGTTGGTTGCTCGATGCTTCGATGGCCCTCAGAAGCATTGCTCGGTCTCGAATCTTGACAGGATTCGCCGCTTCCGGTGGCACTCCGATCTTGGTACCGTCACCGCCAGCGTAAAAGTACGTGACCTTGCCCGACTGTAGACTGACGGTCGCGATTATGGTTCGAATTTTCGAGTTCAGGATCCTGTCTGCTCGAGCCGCGTCGAATCGTTGCTTGAGCACGGCGCGGAATGGACTCGCATCGAACACGGATTTGAACGCGAACAGTGACACGAGCACGTTTCTCTTGCGGAAAAACTGGTCGATTCTCAAGTCCAGGTACTGCGCCCGCAGCAGAGCGAGCTCGTTCGATGCTACGAACGGGCCGATGAGAGAGCCCGTGCTCGTACCCACAACCATGTCGAACGAAACGTTCTTTACGTTTACGAGGTGTTCGATCGCGCCTACGGCAAAGGCGCCCTTGGCCCCACCACCGCTAACGACCAGCGCCGTTCTTGGCTTCGCGTTCATGCCGGTTCCTCCTCACGCGCGGTCGCGGGTAAGGTGCTTTCCTCGCTGTCTCTAATGGCCTCCCTCAATGCATCAGGTAGCGCTCCCAAGATCTCCTGATTGCTCGGACGAGAGGCTCCGTCGTTCAAAGCGATGAAGCGCCCGATCGCCGATTCGATCAAAGCGTCGAGCTCCTGCGCCAAAGCGTCAAAGCCGGCTTGAGAAAGGCGGTCCTTGAACACCTCGATGGAGCCCGCTGGGCTCCGCGCTTCCGCCTCGACCACTCCTCGCAAGGCATCGAGCGTCTGGCAGTTGATCGTCAGGTTCCCGTCGCCGTCCTCCTCCTGTACCGCGAAAGCTGCGTCGGGCGACACGTCGGAGATGAGGACCGCCTCGAAAGACGGTGCTTCGTCGAACGGCGGCAGTGGAGTCGAAGACGGGGGGCTGAGTTCGGAAACAATCGTGCTCAGGTAGATCCCGAAACCGACCTCGAAAAAGCCCTGCTTGTCGCCCAGGTTAGGAATCCCCCGAGCCTGAAACCCGATGAGCGTTCCCACGTCGACACCGATATAGAGAGACACAGGGACACGGTTCTCAATGCCTCCGACCGCCTCTGCCGCGAACTCGATGCCTCCGAGTCCGAGCGGGGCGTTGATCGGGCGATAGCCGAGCCGGCCGCCATAGAAGCCTTCCCAACCAGGATTCGTATATGCTGTCCCCACGACGCCGGCCACACGGAGCTTTCCGTCTTTGCCGATGATGACGGTCGGCATCGCGCGAAACGAAGCGCTCCAAGGTGTCGGCGACCCGGCGTCGAAGACTGCGCCGGTTCCGGCCTCAGCGGGCAACACGAAGCCGAAGGTTGGATCAACAACGCACGTGGCTCGGTGCTCCAGGGCAGGGCCAAGATGAGCCAGACTCGGGCGAGCGGGGTCCGAGCTACCGACGTTTAGTATGGATAGCGTGAGCGCGGCTGGGATCAGCGGGATTTGTAACACTATTCGCCTCCAATTAACGGTGCACCGCAACGGCGCAGCGAGATCTAGCTGCTCAGTGCTTTGAGATGTAGCTAAGGGACCCTGTGGCATCTGGCTCGAGCCTGTAAATATCCCACTTGGTACTACCGCGTCGGCGCTCAAGTTTTTGCGCAATTACGACCCGCTGTCCATCGGAGCGAAGGTGGATTGCTCCGTAGACAGCAACGCTCCTTTCGATGGAATCCACGATCTTGTTGAATTCCTTCTCGAGGCTGACCTTCCGCCGCCTGTCCTGCGCAGTACGGGTTGGAGCCTTCTCAATTCCCTTGCGTAGTTCCTTTAGTCGCTCCCTGAGGACATGTGGGTGCTTGATAGCCTCCTTTACGGATCGAGCGAGTTCGGTGCTGAAAATCAGCGGGCGCTCTCCACGTGACCTAAGACCAATCGCGCCAAGGGCGTCCGCACGAGGGTGCGAGTGTGGTTCGTCATCACCACTGGAGATCACGGTCGCGGCCGGGTTCAGGCACTCGAGGAAAGAGCTCAGGAAGTCACCGCTGCCGTGGTGGCAGGCCTTCGCGACATCGACCTGTAGGCTCTGGCGCGCCTTACCGATCAACTGATGGTGCTGTTCGATGGACTTCGGACGCGGGTTCAGCCCGGTATGGTGACGGAGCAGCAACTCCTGCGACGGGATATTGAGGTCACCGCCTAGGAATACGCTCACGTCGTGGTACTTGAGGCGAAGCACTACCGAATGTCCGTTCTTGGTCTTTCCCACGCTCCCCAGCCAGCGAAGTCGGGCCCGACTCTGATCATCGGGTTCGACAACTGGTCCGAGAACCTGCATTGAGAGTTCCCTGTTATCCTCGTAGCCTGGAAGGAAACCGTCGGCAGTGCTAAGGCTTCGGAACTTCGAGAACGACCCATTGTTGATCCCGAATGCAAGCATTGTCGGGTACTTCTTTCTTTTCCAACGCGACTCGACGGACAGAAACTCCTTGAGTTCGTCCTCCGAACCCACCGGGCCCGTCAGGTAGCTGCGCCCATTAGCCTTCTTTCTTGGACCTAGACTGTTCTTGCCCGTCCGCTCGACGATTCCGTTGTGGTATACCGTGCCGAAGGTGACGTTGTTCTCGTAGAAAAGATCCTGAAACCCTCCGTAGTGGTCCTGATCGGGATGGGAAATTATCGCCGCTTCGAACTCCCACGGAGCTGCGAAACCGCCGTACCGCCACCGCAGGTAGCGATCCATATTGTCGTTCTGGCCCGCGTCGATGACTATGTGCTTATCGTCTGGAGTGACGACAAGGCAGCCATCTCCTTGACCGATGTCGACGAACGTGATTTCTAGGAGGCGGTCCTTCCGTATATCGTCCTTATGCATCCACCCATCGACGCCCCTGGCATGTACCTCAACGAAGTCGCCCTGCCGGCCTGTATTGAGCCTCAGCCAATCGCCCCAGAGGAGATGTTGAACGGCTTTATTCCCGTCTGGTTCCTTGAAAACAAACGCAGACGGGTAACCTGCAAAACGTATAGTGGTAGGCATCTGACAACTCCTCAGCGTGTCTTAGCGATTCCGACTTACATCATTGCGGTTGGTCCGATAGTCCTTCCGGCTTCATTACGGCGTCATGATGCTTATTAGCGAGTCTTTCGAATTCCGAACGCTCCGGGACAGGGGCTGTCGGAAAGCCCAGAATGACTGACAGGTTTGCCATCGCGGTGGCGTACCCGTGTCGAAGCAACCGTACAGACACTTCAGTGCCAAGCTTGCTCAGAGTAGTCGCCACGCCGGAGTTCAGTTCTGTTATCCGCGTCCATTCGGCTTCGTTGTCGCGCCCTAGCTGATCCAATGCCGCCGTCGCCCGTTGCCTTTGCTGGGCATCACCATGTGCCTCAAACACCGTGGGGATCTTGAAGGGACTTTGCTCGATAGTAATCAGAGCCCCTTCGATTCGGCCCGCCGTCTTGAATCGCTCTACTAGAGACTGCATCCGCAGGCTCGAGGCATTGTCGTACATCACGTCAACGTCGCGTAGAAGTGCCAGGAACTCGCCGAAGAACGGGATTCGAAGACTGCGCACTGGCGACCAAGCCAGTCCCCTTGATGCATTAACAACGACCAATTGATCCGGGACCATGAGTTTCAGATCGGGTCTCTGCCTTGCGCGCTCCTCAACCCGGTCGGGCCACTGATCGGCCATATTGTCATAGACACCACCGTCCGTCAGCGCGACAAGCCGGGCGACGCTCCCGCGACGGTCGGGGTCACGCGGGAAGCCGAATCGCTTGGTTCTGAGCCACCGAGGCGGAAACCCGCCGGGGAAAGCTGCCGACGCCTGAACCGCCGTATGAAGTGGTAGCCCGCCCGGTACCCCCCAGCCGAATCGGTAGGAGTAGACAAAGCGTCCCGAGAAGAAGAAATGCTCGCCCGCATTGAGGTGCGTCGCGCAGATGACGTGGTCCCTATCATGTGCGATATCCTCAAGCAATGTAGGCCTTCCACTTGGCGAATAGAGCTTGGCCCCGAAAGCTCGGCCCGCCACTGCGCCACGCTGTCGCAACAGCCAACCCCACGGTAGTAGCAGAGCCAGAAAAGCCAGCAGCCGAATCCACCAAGTCCAGGGAAGAAACCAGAAGCACAGGTAACCAATGGCAAGAATTGTGATGAGCAGGGAACCCAGATACGCCCATGTCCGGGGTGTGGACCAGAGCGTCTGGTGAGCGATTGTGCGCACGAGGTGGCCGACAGTCCCCCAAAGACTCAGGTTCTTGCCGTTCGTGTCTCCGAGTTGCGCGATATAAGCGTTCGTTACCGACCCGCCGGATACCGATGAAATCGACGTTACCTCGGCGTATTTCTGGATGTCCGACAGATACAGGAAGACACCGAGACCGAACAGCGAGGCCCGGTAGCCACCACCAGAAAGAGTGACCGCGATGCTGTTCATGAAGCTTTCTCCCGACGCTTAGCGCATCGACACAATCGATTGTGAGACGCAGGTCTAGTCAAAAACTGGCCGCGGCGAGCCACGCTTAGGCGACGTGCTGAACGCCGCTGGCGTGCAAGCTCGCCATCAGCGTTTCGGTGTTTCTGCCGACAAACTCATCGCGCTGCTGCACCAGCTGGGCTCCGAAGGCTTCCGCGCGCTCGGTAATCTCAGCGGGAGACCAGCTCGGAACGCTGCCGTCAGTATGGCGATCGGCCAAGTCCTCGACGACTCCGAGAAGCATGTCGTTGCTTTGAGCCGTCAGGCTGCGAAGGTCTTCCTTGTAGGCCACTATGTCGGGAAGCCTCGGGAATAGGCCCTCGAGGATCGCCACCTCATTCCAAGCCCAGTTGATGGCGGGTGAGAGGGCTTTGTGGCCGTGAATCCAGCCGCTGACATGCATGATATCGTTGAGCTCGGCGTAGAAGGCGTCGAGGCGGGGATCTAGAAACTCGTAGTCAGGGTTGGTTACGTCGCCCCGGAGCCGGCCCTCGGCTTCCAGGGTCTCCTTGATCGGGGTGCCGTGATAGGGAAGCATCCGGCAGAAGACGGCCGCCACCGACCCGTCGCCGGCGATCTGGCGCAGAAACCGCGTGTTGGCGCGCACACTATCGAACGTCGACGACGGATCGAGCAGCATGAAACCGAACTCGAAGACCAGGCCTAGCCGCTTTAGTGTCGCAACGGCTGCCAGGTTCTGCTCGACGGTGATCCCCTTGTCGAGCGTTTTGAGGCTCTGCTCGTCGCCGGATTCGAGACCCATGTAAACGAGGTACAGACCGGCGTCGCGCATCTCGCCCAAGAGTTGCTCGTCGACGGCGTCCGCTCGACAGTTGATCTTCCAAATCGCACGCCCCGGTAGTTTCGCCTTGTGCATCTCTGCCAACAGGCTTCGTGCCCAGCGCTTCCAAACCGGCCCGAAGACGGGGAAGTCGTCGTCCTGGAAAAGAAAGATCGAGACGCCCCGATCGTCCACTAGGTGCCGCATCTCCTCGACAACGCGCCCCGGTTCCCGCAGACGCACAACCTTCCCGGGTGCACTGCGATAGAAAGTATGAATCGAGCAGAAGGAACAGGTGCGGGCACAACCACGGCTTGCAAGCAATGGCATGGCCCTGCGACCCAGCACCATCTCGGCCTCGTAGTCGCGAGCGGGATAGGGTAGATCGTCGAGCCGATGGAGCAGATGTCGCGATTCGCTCTCAACGAGGCCGTGCTGATCACGGAAGACTAGACCGCCAGCCTCGCGCCAGTCCTGGCCGGTGGACAGCCGATCGCAAAGCTCCAGCAAGGTGAGCTCTCCTTCGAACTTCACCACACTATCGAGACCGGGGACGGCACGCAGAGTTTCGGGGGCGCTGAGGCTTGGAAAATGCCCACCCATGGTGAAATGGCAGCCAACCCCTGCCCGACGAAGCTGACGAATCACCTGTTGGTAGCGAGTGACATAGAACTGAAAGATGAGCGAGAAGCCGATTAGCAGAGGCCGTTCGCGTCGTGCCTGGGCAAGGATCTCCCCTGGGTCACTCTCGACATCAACGACGATTACGCGGTAGCCGAATCCACGCAGCACCGACGTGAGGTACCCGAGGCCCAAGTTGCCTTGATCGAGAAACCCCACAAGGAGCACGGGGCGATCAGTTTGTCTGGGCCGTTCCGTGACCTCGGAACCGAACTGGGCGCGATCCCTTGGCGTCATGTCGAGACCCCCCAAGGAGTAACAGTGAGGTTGAGGCCTTGGCAAAGGCGCTAAGACCTAACCGAGTTTGCCGAGGATCTCCATTGTTTGTTTTACTGCGCGCTGCTCGATCTCGAGAATCCCGTGGTGCTTCTCGAGCTGGACACGGGCGAGACTGGTGGCGATTTCGACGGTTAAATGGTCACGGAACCAGTCAGGAACCGGGTCCCACCAGATCTTCGGACGCCAGGCGAGCAATTGTTCATACGGTTGGATGTTGCCTTGCACTTGCATTGGACGCTCCTGTGCGCTCTGAGACATGAGAAACGGTGTGCGGCAAGATATTGGACTGACGGGCGAGAAAAACGCTCGGGCTGGATGGTACGCAATAAATGCCGCGCTGCGGAGGACCACTGAGAACAGAAACCACAATATGCCCAAGACCGGGCGGGGCGCCGGGCCTAATAGTATAGCTTCGGACGTTACCAATTCGCAATGAACTGCTTGAGCTCAGCGAGTGCTTGACCTAGCGCGCCCGGAACAACTCTCTCATGCGCGAATGGTAGCTTCCGGCCCGGAAGTGTCGATCAACCCAAGCGTCCGTCGGATCGAGCAGTGGCGCAGGGAATACGATACGGTCCAACGTGCGTGATTGTGGGCGGACAGACTATCGTATGTATGCAGAGCCAGTGCCACCGGACACCCGGATCGCTCTTCTGCGATCCGGTAGAAAGGCGGACGAAACGTACTTCCTCATGGACCAGGAGGCTAAGCTGGCAGAGCAGCGTGCGGTGACGCGTTTGACGCTTCAAACGGGAAGGAACTGGGCGTGCGGCACCGTGCGGTTCCGAAGAGATTTGTCAGAGCGGTAGAGGGTCTAAGCAAAGTGGCGGAACTGGGCGACAAGGCGTAGGTAGCGGCGTTCTCCGCCAAGTGACCGGTAGCGGACGGTCTATGCGACCCGCCTCTTCCCTCCGGATCGACGAGTACACGAAGTGGAGGGTACCATGATTGCCATCGAAGTCTCTGGTCTGCTTGCCCTAGTGGCATTCGCTCTCTGGCGTGCGTTCCCGTTGATCGAAAAGAACCCATCGCTCATGGTACGATTCAAGCCGTGTCGCGGGGAATGGTGGGAAGCCGAGATTCGTGGCTGCCAGAACTGGAACAAGAATCTCCCCGTCGAGCCGATAAACACCTACAGCAATCTCGCGTACCTGGCCGCAGGGTGGCTAGCCTTCCGAGAGGTCGGGACGTTGCCAGCTGGCCTGTTCGCACTCGTGATGGCCTATCTGTGCATCGGCTCTGCACTCTACCACGGCGTGAAGACCGTCTGGGCGGCGGCGCTCGATCATTCAGGAATGTATGCGGTTTTCGCCGCTCTGGCATTCTACGCGATGGCGCCGCTACACAAGTGGATCATCGTGCCGATGTTGATCGGAAGCGTAGCCGCCGCCTACTTCCTCCGGTACGAATTCCAGGGCAACGTCTCCGTCCGAATGGGGATATTTCTGTCGCTCGTACTGGTGGGAGCCGTCTTTCGGGGTGACACGTGGCTCGGGATCGGCAGTATCGTCCTATTCTTAGTGGCATACGGTATCTGGCACATGGGCAAGCGCCGCATCTTCTGGGGCCGGTGGGGTCACGGGCTCTGGCACCTTCTGACGGCGGCCGCCATCGCATTGATGTTCGTCGCGTTGCCGCCGTGATCTCGTCATGTCGTAAACTACGGCTCGCTGGCGCTTGCTGACGCTCATTTCGGCTGCCGGCGCACACGAATACACCCGCTCGCGTGCGCTGGCGCTGGTCCACTTTTGTGACAGTTTGCCATGCACCCCAACATCGCTTCGAGTCGATTCTACTGGAACCTGCCGCCCCGTCCACCACGCCTCGCGAATCGCTCTAGATCTCCAATACCGCATCCACAGTCCCGCTGCTCTTGTCGCCGTACAACCAGAACAGCGCCGGCAGGACGACCATGTTGAGCGCGGTGGACGAAAGCAGCCCTCCGAGGATCACGATGGCCATCGGAGTTTGTAGTTCGTTGCCCGGTTCCCCTCCACCGAGCGCGAGAGGCACCAGGGCCAGCCCCGCAACGAGGGCCGTCATCAAGATCGGTGACAGGCGTTCCATCGAACCGCGCACGACCGCCTCGCGAACGGGAACCCCAGCGGCCAGAAGGTGGCGGTAGTGAGAGACCAGCAAGATCCCGTTCCGGGTAGCGATGCCGAAGAGGGCCACGAACCCGACGAGCGAGGCGATACTCACTGTGCCTCCCGTCAGGATCACAGCCGCGACGCCTCCGATCAATGATAGCGGAAGGTTGACCATCACCAAGGTGGCGTTGCGGCCCGACCGGAACTCGGCGAAGAGGATCAAGAACACGGCCGCGATCGAGACCAGGGAGAGCAGCGCAATATTGCGCGTCGCCTCCTCCTGGCTCTCGAACTGACCACTGTACTCGACGTGATACCCGGCCGGTAGCGTAACGGCCCCGGCGACGGTGCGCCGGATTTCGTCCACTGTGCCTCCCAGGTCCCGTCCCGCAACGTTTGCCTGGACAACGATCTTTCGCTGGACGTTTTCCCGTGAGATCGTGTTTGGACCGCGGTCTACGGTGACCGCGGCGAGCTGCCCAAGTGGGACTCGGGCACCGACAGGGGTGGCAAACATTACCCTGCGGATGGCTTCGGCACTGCTGCGAAGGCGCGGTGGGAGCCGCACGACGAGATCGAAGCTCTTCCCTTCATCGAGCACGTGTGACACGACCTCGCCGTTGAACGCAATGTCGATGACTTCGGCAAGATCGCCAGCTGTCACGCCGAAGCGAGCCATTACCTGGCGATCGGCCGCGATCCGGATTTGTGGTACGTCCGTTTGCTGCTCGAGCTGGAGGTCGGCCACGCCGGCCACATCCTGGATTGCGTCCCTGATCCGCGCCCCAAGCTGACGCAACTCGTAAAGGTCGGGGCCGAAGATCTTGACGGCGATATTAGCCCGCGTGCCGGACAGCATGTGGTCGATACGGTGTCCGATGGGTTGGCCGATCGTCACGTTGGTGCCTGGAATCGTCGAGAACTCCCGTCGCAGCTCCTCGAGGACCTTCTCCTTGTCGATATCGTCGTGCAGTGTCACGTCGATCTCGGCAGCGTTCACGCCCTGTGCGTGTTCGTCTAACTCGGCCCTCCCCTGCCGCCGGTCCGTGGTTCGCACCGCACCGTGAGCGAGCAGGATCTCCTCCACACGCTGCCCGATGGCGTTCGCTTCGTCGAGCGAGGTTCCCGGAACCGTGACCATGGACACAGTCAGAGCGCCTTCGTTGAACTCCGGCAGAAAAGACGTGCCCAGAAACGGGATCACTGCGATCGTCGCGATGAGCGCTGCGGTCGCCCCAGCGACGACTATCCTGGGGCGGTTCAGCACCCGGTCCAGCGTCGGTCTGTATCCCGCCTTGAGCCAGGCTACGAGACGACTCTCCCTATCTTCGAGCACTGCACGCGATGTCGGCAGTAGGTAGGCGCACAGGACGGGTGTCACCGTCAGAGCGATGATCATCGACGCCAGCAGCGAAACGACGTACGCCAGGCCCAGGGGCCGAAGCAGGCGCCCCTCCACGCCGCTCAGAAAGAAGAGTGGGAGAAACACCACCGTAATGATGAACGTGGCGTTGACGATTGAGGCACGAATTTCTGAGGACGCGTCGTAGATCACACGCAGCACCGGCTGTCGGGATTCCTCGGGGTGCTGTGCATTCTCCCGGAGACGCCGGAACGCATTCTCCACATAGATGATCGCGTCATCCACCAGGGCCCCGATGGCAATCGCCATGCCGCCCAGCGTCATAGTGTTGATAGAGATACCGAGCAGCTTGAGCGTGAAGATGGCGGCCACGAGAGACAGCGGGATCGCCACGAGGGAGATGCCGGTCGCGCGCACGTTCCACAGAAACAGAAACAGTATGATCACGACGAAGATCGCGCCGTCACGCAGCGCTTCCAGCACGTTGTCGATCGCCACCTCGATGAAGTCGGCCTGGCGGAACAGGTCCGACACGATCGTCATGCCAGCCGGGAGCGTGCGTTGAATATCGGCTAGCTCGGTCTCGATACGTTCCGTCAACGCCAACGTGTTCGCGCCGGGCTGTTTCTGCACGGCGAGCACCACCCCCGGCTCTCCGTTCACCGAGCCGTCACCGTACTTGGGGGCCGGACCGACGACGACGTCGGCAACCTGGTGGATGAGGACGGGAACGCCCTGCCTCACTGCGACGACCGTATTCGAGATGTCGTCGGCGCTGCGGATGCGGCCGATCCCACGGATCACGTACTCTTGACCACGCTCCATGTACACGCCGCCTGACGCATTTCGGTTGGAGCCTTCAGCGGCACGCAGCACGTCGCCCAGCGTGACATCGGTCGCCAGCATCCGGACCGGATCGACCTGTACTTGATACTGCCGCACATCCCCACCGATGGGAATTACCTGTGCCACTCCGGGAACCGCCATAAGACGGCGGCGAATGGTCCAGTCAGCGACTGTGCGGAGTTCCATCGGAGTTTGGGAACCGACGAGTCCGATCATCAATATCTCGCCCATTACCGAAGAAACCGGCGCCAGCACGGGCGGTGGGATATTGGACGGGAGCGCTCCGGCCACGGTCTGCAGTTTCTCAGACACGAGCTGTCGCGCGCGGAATATGTCTGTGCCCCAATCGAACTCCACCCACACCACGGCGATGCCCTGGGCCGTGGATGACCGAACTCGGCGGACTCCGGTCGCACCGTTGACGGCGGTTTCGATCGGGAAGGCAATCAACGCTTCGATCTCCTCCGGGGCCATGCCGTGCGCTTCCGCGAGGACCGTAACCGTGGGTGCCGTAAGGTCCGGAAATACGTCCACAGGCATTCGGAGAGCGGTCCAGACTCCGCTCGCCATTATCAGGCCGGCGATTGCCAACACCAGAACGCGATTGCGAAGGGACCACCTGATGAGTTGGTTTAGCATGATGCCCCCTTAGTGACCGTGGCCGTGCTCGGGCACTGCCGTAGACAGAGAGGCCAGGCGCAATTGATATGCCGCGCCGGTCACCACCCGTTCGCCTTCCGCGATGCCTGAGAGCACGACTGCGCGTCCTCCTTCGCTGCCTCCTACTGCCAGCAATCTCTTCTCGAATCGTTCACCCTCGACGTGGACGTAAGCGATCGGCCGGCCATCTTCGTCGAGAACGGCGCTAGCCGGGATCACGACTCCGTCCACGCGCTCGCCGGTGTGCACTGCAGCCCGAACGACGGCCCCCACCCTGATCGAGCCGTCCTCGTTCGCGAACTCGTAGATAACCGGCACGGTGCGCGAAGCTCGATCTATTACCACGCCCACTGAGACCACACGGCTGGTTCGGTATTCCTGCGCGGCGCCCTCCACGCGGAACGTCGCCGCCGACGTTCGCTGCACGCGCGGCGCAAAGGCGGCCGGTACCTGCAGCTGCAGCCACACAACTGACGCGTCGACGATCGTGAACAATCGTTCTCCGGCCTCCACTCGACTCCCGGGTACGATACCGCGTTCGGTAACGACGCCAGCGATGGGCGCTCGAATGGCAAGCTGGCCACCGACAAGATCTCCGGAGCCGCCGCCCAGGCCGGCGAGCGCCTCCTCGGCCGCTTGCAGACCGCTCTCCGCCTCCGCCAGACGGCGCTGCGGGACGGCTCCGACATCGTACAGGCGCCTGGCGCGTTCGTACTCCGCCCGCGCTTCACGAAGTGCGTGGCGGGCCCGGGCAAATGTGCCGCCGGCTTCGCCGAGCGCAGGGGTGATCACCGCCAGGACTTCGCCCCGGCGCACATGAGTTCCTGGTGCGGGTGACGGTCGAACGCCGCTGGCGTCCACGAATCCGTCGAGCGGAGCAGCTACTTCCGCCAGCCGGCCCGCGGCAGCGCTAACCTCCCCGCTAGCCTCCAACGTGGAAGCGACATCCCCCTGAGCGGCAACGGCGGTACGAAAGCCCGGAGTCTTCCATTGCTGTTCCTTCAGGAATGCGATTCCGTCGTCACCAGCCGGCCCGGGTGCGGGCGTATCGTCGGAACTCGAGTAGACCTGGAGGCCCCGGACGCGCACAACGTCTCGGATCTGAGAACTCTCGATGTCAATCTCAAGATCGTACACGCCTGACCGCGTGAATTCAGGCGCCGGGCTGTAGATCCCCGGAAACCTCGGTGCCTCCTCCGTCAGCACAACCGGTTCTCCGCCATCTGTCGGCTCGAAACGGAACGTGACCCGGCCCGCGCGCAGCGGCTCGAATTCGCTCAGGTCGGTCAGGTGAACGGCAAACGCTTCGGCCTGACCCACGATCAGCGGGGGGTACTCCATGAACAGCTCGGTCGAATCCGTCCACAGTGTGACGCTGCCCCCGCCTCCGAGCGCAATCTCCTCATCAGGGCTCACTCCCGAACAGGCGCCGATCGCCAGCAGTGCGACCGCCACCGCCCAGGCCCGTAGCCGAACCGGCCAGAGAATCAACATCAGCGTACCTCCTCAGTCGACCAGGCGTGCAGCGGCGTACCAACAGCGCGCTCGAGGTTGTAGTAACCGATCCATAGGTCAGCGACTGTGTCTGTCGCCAAAACATGGGCGACGCGAAACGCGTCAACTGCGTCGAATAACTCGACGAGCGTCATCTCGCCTTCTTCATAGGCGACACGGCCGATGCGGAGCAGCGCATCTGTATCCGCGATCAGATTCGTGTGCAGGAGATTGACTCGCTCCCGAGCTGCGACGTACGCATCGTACGCGCGCCGGACGTCATCCTGAATCTCCCTTAGGATCAACCGGTGGCGGGCCTGCGCACTTTGAACGGCTGCTTCGCTGGCAGCGACGTTGGCTCCATTGCGGTTGAACAGCGGAAGGCTGAGCGCCACACCGAGAAAAGCACCGGTTCGCCCGTCCGACTGGTCTTTGTACCCTGCGGTCAGTGTAGGCACCGGCAGTCGTTCGGCTCGGGCTACGCTACTCGCGCCCTGTGCCGCTGCCGTCAGGCTCGCAGCCTCCAGAAGCTCCGGACGATGAGCGGTCGCCGCTGCCAGCGCGTCCAGCAGTGCCATGTGGGGGGGATCCTCCTCAGGCAGGCGTACGGGAGCCAACTTCCGCAAACTGTCGGGCGTAATAAGCGAGGTGAGCGTCCGACGTGAAGCGCCGAGAGCAAGCACGATGGCCGCAAGCTCGACCTCGTGCCGAGCCCTTTCCACCTGCAGGCGAAGAAGCTCGTACTCCGAAATATCTCCGCCGGCCGCGCGCGCCATCGCCTGACTCTCAGCGTGCCGTACGAGTGCGGTCGCCTCTTCAAGGGCATCTCGAGTTCGCTCGGCAGCTGCCGCCTCTAGGAAGGCGCGCTTCACCTCAAACACCAGCCGCACGCTGTCAGCTGCGACGCGGGCCTCGAGGGCGTCCCTCATGCGGGATGCCTCCCTGCGCCGCGCCCCGGAAAGCCACGGCCACTCGACCGATTGGCTCAGGTTTAAATAAGTCTCCGAGTACTCCGGTACGCCTCCAAGTGTCTCATGGGTCACGGAGACCGCCGGGTTCGGATACGCAGCCGCCTGCCGGGCAAGATTCACTCCCGTACGGGCATCGGCTCGGGCGATCTGAAGCTGCAGGTTGTTCTTGGCGAAGAGGGTCAGCGCCTCCTCAAGTGTCACCCGGTCGACAGTTTCTTGCGCCCATAGCGGATGAGCAAAAATGAGGCACGTCCCCGCACCAATGGCCAGGGCGACCATAGCTCGACCTTGCACGTCTTCCTCCTATTGAATCCGAAAAATCGTCGCCGAACCGTATGGCCGGCAGACGAAGCTAGCGGCGTGAGTATGCGCGGCCGCCTGTGGGCCGTCGCGCGCTACGCTAGAGGAGAGAGGGAGGTGCGCGTGGAGGTGAGCGGTAGTCCGGCGGCCGAGAAGGCCTGTCTGGGCCAGCCTCCTCCTGCTCTATACCGCGGAGGCAGGGTGGTGGAACGTAGAGGCCTGCGGCTGACGGGGAACGAAGAACCAACTTGTCCCCACCGCGCCGATCTTCTGTATCGCGGATCAGAAGCCCGGCGTGCCCGTCATGCCCACCATCGACATGAAGCTCGGTCGGCGCGTGGTTCGCATCTGAGCTCAGGGGGATCGGGCTCGTTTCCCCCACGAGTACGAGGGTCAGGGCTAAACCGACAAAGCGACGGACGTGTAGCGAGCGCATGGCTGACCAGTGTATTCCTCAGGCCCCATAGCGGCAACTGTGCCCGTCTACTGCAGGCCGTCGCCAATCGGGGCGGCCGGATTCGCAGCGAAGCTCTCCGAGGTCCGCAGAAGGCGGCCGCAGGAATACCGGCGACCACCCGCTCCCAAAGCTGACCCAAGCGTCAGTTGACGTCTATGAGCGTCGGTTTTCGGGACAGTCCATTGCCCTGCCATCATAACGGACCGGTGGGCGTCGCCAGGCGCTGGCACTGTTGCTGACACTGTCACTCAAGAGCCAGCTGCCGCCATGTTAACCAGGTGAACAAGGACTACCTGCCTCCCACCAACGACGATACCCTTCTCGCTCAGTGCCGGGTCGAGACGTTCCGGGCGGGCGGGCCCGGCGGACAGCATCAGAACAAGACCGAGTCCGCCGTCCGGCTAACGCACCTGCCAACCGGAATCACAGTCATCGCCCGGGAATCGCGCAGCCAGCACCGCAACCGGCAGGTCGCGCTCACCCGCCTGCGGGAAGCGCTCAAGGAGCGGGCTAGAGTAGACGATCCGCGGATTCCGACGCGGCCTCCGGCGCGCGAGAAGCGCCGCCGACTGGAAGAAAAGCAGCGTCGGGCAGACGTGAAACGTTCGCGGAGGAAGCCGGAGGTGGAGGAGTGACGATCGACCCTCCGCCCCCAGGCATCGCGTGCCATTCCTTTGTGACGTGCCCGGCATGGACCTGCGGCGGCCGCGCGCACTTTCAGGAGCCAGTGCCATCCGTAGGGCCGGTTCTTGTGTCAGCATTGTCGCTGACCAGCACGCTGGATGGCAACCTGAGACCCAGCTGATTACTGGCTGAGACCAGGCTGAACTCTCCCCTTATGGTAGCTGCACGATAACCGATCGCCGCCACTCTTCGGCAGTTGATCGGTAGCAACGTGCACGATAGTTCAGGAGGTGTCTCATGCTTACGATGCGTTCCCATCTCTTTATGTTGGCTCTGCCTTTCGCAGCCTTCGCGGCATGCGAAGGAATGCCACCCACGTCACCCGACTCCGGCGCTGAATTCACTGGGGAAGCCGATGTCGTAATGATCAGCGAGGAATTCCCGTTCTCGGCCGATCTGTATCTGGATTGCCTTGACGAAACGGTGGTATGGAGCGGAACGGCCCTTTTCGAAGACAAGATCATTACGACGGGAACCGGATCGGTGATCGAGAACGGAAGTGTATCTCTGATTTCCTCGACCCTGGTAGGGCCTTCCGGTACGTGGGTAGATCCACTTGTAGTAAACCACTTCATCGCCAAGAGCGAGGGAAATCTACACGTTAATGAGCGCATCACGTGGACACACGACGTAACGGGTGTGAAGATGGATGTGTGGAACAACATCCTGATCGTTGTCACCGGCGAAGGCGACGTAAAGGTGCTGATTGACACGGGCGGCTCGACGTGTGAGCTGCGCAACTGAAGCCATTGTGGCCTGCGACCCGGCGGTTTGCGGCCGCGCGTAAGCCGCCGGCCAGGCAGGCGCAGATCGTTCAGTTCAATCCGATCGCCTCACGGACAGCTACGAATCGTGGATGGTCCCGAAGGCCATCGTAGCGTGAACTAGATGTTACGTTGGGAAGCTCTGGCAATTGTTCCTGGAGGGCCCGCTCCACCTCCGTGAGGGCGGCGGCGGTGTCGCCGAGGAGAAGGTGGACGCCCGATAAGATCAGCCGATCCGGACGTGCCGGCGATGGTCGTTGGGCAAACCTAAGGGCGCTCTCCCGATCTCCCGCCAGAGCGTATCCATGCGCCCGCAAGTCGGCGACCCAAAGGTGGTCCTCGCCGAGTCTGTTCGCTACCGAATCGGCTTCCGCCAGCACCTTTGCCGGCTCCTCCATACCGATATAAGTGGCGCCCATGGCGTAATGGGCCGTCGCGTACGTCGGATCTGTAGCCAGGATTTCATTCCAGGCGACCAGAGCCGCCTCGAACCGCCGCTCGACCAACTGCTGTATCCCTATACGAAGCTTCACGCCCGGTGAGAGCGGGTTCAGTTGACGTGCCCTGTCGATCGCCACGCGGCTTTCTGACACCCGGCGCTGGATTCGCAGCAACTCGGAGTAGTCCTCGAAAGCGAAAGCGGAATTCGGATTCAGCCGGATCGCTTCCCGGAATGACCGCTCCGCCGCCGCCCAATCCCACTGCGCGTCCAGACCAAACAGAAGCCTCCGAAGCAGAACGAAACCGAGGGCGGCATGACCCTCGGCGAGGGCCGTATCCAATCGGATCGCTTCGCGTGCGGCCACCTCACAAGGCGCGGCGTCGATTGGAGTCCCGTCCCCCCAGGCCCAGACGCATGCCCTGGCCAGCGCCGCTTGAGCCGACGCGAACTCAGGTTCGAGCTCTACCGAGTGTTCCAGGTATCGGAGGGCGATTTCCGCCTCCTGTGTACTATAGCGCTCAAGGTGGTGCAGTCCGCGCAGGTATGCGTCATACGCGCGCGGGTGTAGTGACGGGACCTCCTGCACCCCAGTTACGGAAGTTTCCGAGGCCCGAATCGCTCGCCCCACGTCGGTGGCAATGCGACGCCGAAGACCCAGTAGGTCTCCCAGCCCACTCTGGTATGTTCCGGACCACAATTGACGCTCGCCCGTCCGGTCGAGGAGCCGAAGTACCACCGAGACATGTGACTCCCCGCGGCTAACCCGACCCTCAAGAACAGCGTCCACATCCAGGAGGCGTGCCACCTCCCCGGCGTTGCTCGCTGCGGCCGTCGATAGTTGGGCCGATCCGTGCGACGTAACATCAAGTCCCTGGATACGACCCAGCTCTCGTCCGATCTCCGCAGTAAGCGCGTCGGCAAAGTACTCGTCTTCGACCGAGGCCGAGGGGTCGACCAATGGGCTTACAACGAGAGAGCGGACACTATCCGGGTCTATTCCGTCCCGCGTGGGCGCAAGTTCGATCGTACCAACCCAGGCGGCGGCCGCCAGCGCTACCGCAACAAGAACAACACGAGCTTTCGTAGACAGCCACCTGTTCTCTACACCGTCCGACTGAATCGGCTCTGGGCCGGCTGCTTCGCCGGGTTCGGTAACCTCATCCGGTTGGCTGCCCGGATCAGGCTGCCGCTCCTCTGCCAGCCGAGGCATTTCAGTCGCGCGGCTCGATGCGGCGGGCGCCTCTCCAGACCGGATCGACTCAACCAAACCAAGGGTCTCCCCCGAAGGTTCGATCCCCAGGTCTGCCTGAAACGATTCGGCCATACGCTCGTACGCGAGCAGCGCTCCGGCTCGATTCCCTGAGTCGTTGAGGCAGCTGATCAGTGCCCGCCAGGCTTTCTCTTCGTACAGCTCGAGGGCCACCGCCCTCTCGGCCCACTCACGACCTTCCTCCCAGCGACCGTCACGGTGGGCTGCCGTGGCGAGATCCAGGGCAGCTCCGACGGCCTGCCGTCTGAGCTGACGGCGTTCGCCGTCCAGCCAGCGTTCGAATTCGCCGGCTTGCCGGACATAAAAGCCGTCTAGCAAAGAGCCGCCGTAGTGTTCGAGAGCCGCTGCCGGCCGGTCCTCAGCCAGGGCGCTACGAAAGGCCAGCGCATCGCACCACAGGTTGTCGGAGTTGAACTTCACCGCGTTGCGGTACTTGCTGTTGAGGATCTCGGGACCTAGTCCGCTGCGAATCACGCTCAGCGCCTGGCTGAGCGCGTGCCGCGCTGCCCCGGTTTCGGATTCGGGCCAGAAGAGAGGGAGAAGGGTATCTCGGCGCGTAGCACCCGCTGATGACGTGAGTGTGAGATAGGCGGTCAGACCGAGAAGTTTCGGCTGGTCCGTGACCACCCAAAGCAGGGTGCCGTCTTCTTTCCTCAGTTCCGCAGATCCGAGGATGCGCAGCCGAACCATGGTTTCTCCTATCCTCAGTGCGGCATCCGATCCACATCTGTCGGGCGTGAAACGTCCTCCTAATCTACGATTCTCGGTAATGGGCGCGCACCTTCCGGGCCAGGAGATGGAGAAATGAGGCGGAGGATCAGCTAGTCTCCGGAGCGACGCGCCCCACGAGCGGGTCCGAGACCCAGCTCGAAGCCGAGCCTCGCCGACATAGGCGGCTGAAACGCCAACGTGCCCCCGAAGTTGGGATTCGGATTGATCTGGTCGCCGTCCTCGTTCTGGCTCAGAAATCGAACCTGATCCTCCCAAGCGGAGGCGCGCGGACTGCCGACGTGTAACACATCCAGGAAAACACGCCCGCCGGATCGCGCACCTATGGATAGCGGGTAGGCGAAGCTGAAGTTGAGGTCCCAGAGAGTGCTGGATCGTCCCGCCGAACCCCTCTGGACGAGGAACACAGGGCAGAATGAGCAGTGGAAACTTGCACCGAACTCGTTGAGCGGGGTTCCTGACTGCACCGTGAAGAACGTTCCTGCGCTAAGCTCGAACGGGAACCGGTAAGACCCGGAGAGCTTCAAGACGTGAGCGCGATCGTTGGGCAGCAGGCCCGTGCTGTTGGGACCTTGTTCTTCAAATTTATTGCTCGGAGTGTTATTGGGAGCCACCACTCCCTGATCGGACCCGAAGAGCCCGGTGTAGTTGCCGTGAGTCCGGGACAGAACGTAGGAGGCGAATCCCTGCAGGCGATGCTCACCCCCCCGTCGCAGTGTTACCTCCAGAGCGCTGTAAGTACGACTCGCCTTTGGCAGAAAACCGAGCCCCCCCTCGCCGAAGTTCCCGATGACAGTGGCGAAGCTGGGGTCAACACCGTAGCCGAATGCCGCCCGCAAGACCCGATGGACGACACGGGCTCCCACCACGTAGTCCTTACCCAAATCGCGTTCGTACCCCCCGCTGAATTCGTCAAAGTGCTCGACCTGAATCCCGTCGACCCCTGCTGCTGCATCGAGCGGGGGGCTGAAAGAAGAATCCGCCTGTACGCCCCCGGGGCGCGGATCTTCGCTGAACCAAATTATCTGCAGTGAGTACGGCGCGTAGAACAACTGAGAGAAGTACACCGGGAGCTGCTGATAATACCGCCCGTATGAGGCAGACAGCCTTTGAGTGCCGATTCGCCCTGGCTGATACACCAGACCGAGGCGAGGCTGCCACTGATTTGGAAATGTCTGCACCCCAGCGCCACCGTCTCCGATCAGTCGCTGCCTGGACCAACGAACGCCTGCGTTTAGCACCAGGCGAGGGTCAATCCTCCAGGAGTCTTGGAGGTAAACCGCCGGAATCCGATTGTCATGAGGAGCGGCTGTGGACTGCAAGCTCTGCTCGTAGAGAGCGCTTTCGCGTCTTTCGAGTAAGCTGAGGTTCGACTCATAGTCCGACCGGCTCGCCTCGTACTCGACACCGAACTTTGCGGTATGTGGTCCGAGTAACACCGTGGCGCTACCCCCAGCCACCGTTCGGCGCGCCGGGGACGTCTCGGCTAGACCTGGCCCTCCCGACCAGGTGTTGGTCAGCAAGTCGCGGAACAATTCGAGCGGAGTCTCGCTGGCCACGTCAGGCCCAACACTGTACCTCGCCCAGTGGCTCGACAGATCGGCCAGGAGTATCACGTGCGGCCCGAGCTGCTGGCGGAACCGTAAAGAGGCTGTCGTCCCACCTGACTTACTGCCGCTCAGCAGCGGACCCGGGTTCTCCAACTGGCTTGGAGCCGTCAGACTACCGAGGACCTGACCGACGGCATTGTGGAACGACGGGTCGCCAAATACGGAGAGTTCGAAGTCGGTGTTCGGGGCCGGATGCCAGTTGATCTTGGCGGCGAACGCGTGGATCGTCTCGCGGTCCTCGTACACTCCGTGGCCTGGGATCTCCCTATGGATCGACTCGACCCGCGGATTGTAGGCGGCGGAGTACCACACGTGGTCTCGCACGATCGTACCGCCCAGACGCAGGCCGACATCCGACGTGTGGAAAGCGTCGGCTCGCAGGTCATTCAGCCCCGCACGGGGCGCATCCGCCAGCCCACTCCCGGTGAAGAACCCGAACAGGCTGGCTTCGAACTCGTTGCCGCCCGAGTACGTGACCGCGTCAACGATCCCGCCCAGGGCTTTGCCGTACTCGGCCCCGTAGCCCCCGTTTCGGATCCGGACGCTTTGAATGAAATTCCAGGGCAGCCGCGTTCCGCGCCTGCCGAAGATGGGATCGGTCACATTGGCACCATCGATGAAGTACGCGTTCTCCAGGCCGGTGCTACCGCCGACCGTCACCCCATCGCCCAGGAAGCTTTCGTTGGCATGGGGCAGGATGTTGATGATTGACTGATAATCCCTGCGCCCGATCGGAAGAGCGTCGAAGTGCGACGCATCCAGCCCGAAGCCAATCGTGGTGCTTACCGGATCGATTGCCGGAGCTGCCGAGACAACACGGAGGGCTGGGAGTTCTACGGCCGCGGGCTCGAACCGGATCTCTCCGAGCGTCGTAACCCTGCCGAGGTGAATGCGTACTTCTTCGTAAACCACCGGCCTGTAGCCAATGTGAGTGAACTCGGCCGTGTAGACGCCAATCGGTAGATCAAGGGTTCGGAAAAACCCGGACTGATCAGTGAGGCCCTGCCGCGTTCCCTGGAGGCTGGATCCAGCTACCGTGACCCTGACGCCTGACAGCGGCTCTCCATCCTCGGCGATCGCCCGGCCGGTAAGATCGCCTCTGACTGTCTGCGCTGAGAGAGAAGTGATGGGCAAAACGATGAGTGAGACCGCAAGCCTGAGCGTCAGGGCGCGGACGCGGGGGGGTTGACGACGATGGTGGCAACCGTAGGCTGGCGCAGCCCTGGTGCGGACAGCGGTTCGGTACCGCCCCAGAGCTGTCAGGAGAGTTTCGAAGTGTGATGGTGAGATCGTCGTCGCCATCTCTGCCTCCCCACAGGTGCAGCCGTCGCACTAAGATAGTCGCTGCTCAATATATGAGGCAGTTCGGACGGCTTCGTCAAGCCTGAAATTCATGCGCTAACCAGCGTCAACGAGCGTTGGTTTTCGGGTCTTTCCCTACTCTGCCGTCAGTACAGGTCGATCAGCGTCAGTAGGCGCTGGCACTGCTGCTGGCATAATTACTAAACAGCCAGCGGTGCGCTGACGATCAACCGTAGGTATGTCCGTCGGTTTCTGAACCGGCCCGTTTGCGGACACGGCACCAACAAACGCTATCTAGGCCCCATAGTATATTCGAACCCGAGCCGACTCATCCTTGCATAGCGAAGCGGGACCATAATGTCACGAAGAATGACCACGACGCTTGTGTTGCTGCTACTGTCCCTGGGCGCAAGCGCATTCGCTCAGACCCCTAAAGAGGTTGCTAACAGCCGTATCGCGAGCATAATCGAGGGAGTCATAGACGCCCAGGGGCTCGTCGGAACTCAGGCTGCCGTTTGGCATGACGGCGAGATTGTCTTTGAGGGTGCGTGGGGATTCGCCGACATTGCCCAGAACGTGCCCGTTACCAGGGAAACACGTTTCTTGATCGCAAGCATCACGAAAACGATGACCGGCCTCACTGTGCTGCGCCTTGCCGAGCAGGGCGACATAGACCTTGATGAGCCGATCCAGACCTACGTCTCAGAGTTTCCTGAGCAGGACGGGCCGCCGATTACACCCCGCATGCTTCTGACGCATCGTTCGGGTATCCGCGGCTACAACCAGGGAGAGACTACCGGTGCGACGTACTTCGACACGCATTACGATTCGGCGCTTTCGGCACTCGACAAGTTCAAGGACGACCCGCTCGCCGCGACGCCCGGATCGACCGAGCTCTACTCGAGCTACGGCTATGCCTTACTAGCAGCTGCGGTCGAGAACGTTACCGGACAGAAATATGCCGAGAATCTGCGATCATCATTGTTCGAGCCGGCCGGCATGAGTGAGACCGAAGCGCCGGACTGGCGTTACCCGGTCGATGGCCTTGCACCAAGCTATTCGTTCTACCTGTCGCATTTGGGGGTCGCACCCGGCGTCGAACCCTTTCAAGCGAGGCGCCTCGATTTCAGCTACAACCCGGGCGGTGGCAACCTGGTTTCAAATTCAAACGACCTGATTGCCTACGGCTACCAGTACCTCAATCGCGGCTCTGGTCTGGTAAGCGAATGGATCCTTGACACCATGCGCACACCGCCCGAGGGAAGCCAGCAGGGTTACGGCTGGTGGATTGCTGCCGACGACTCGGGGCGCCCCGTGATGCACGCGACTGGTGCGAGCGAGGCGTATCAGGGGTCAATCACGATTTGGCCGGAGCACGACCTGATTGTCGTGGCGCTATCGAATACGTGGGGACGCAATTCGCGTCAGGGTGGCTTTACGCTGACCATGCACAACGCGATCGCAGAGGCTGTGCTTTCTGATTAGTCACGGACGACAGTCGCTTGCCGCCGCCCCGCCGAAGGCGCCGTAGGAATACCGGCGACCCCCTGCTCCCAAAGCTGACCTCAAGCATCAGGGAGCATCAATGGGCGCCAGAACTAGCCTGTTTTCGGGCAAGCAGCGTCCGTCAGTGTCAGCCAGCGTCCGTGGGTGTTGTCACTGTCGCTAACACTGTTTCGGTCCCACGCTTTGCTGCATAGGGGCTGCCCTCACCCAACAGCCTTCTCTTGCACTGCTAGCACGTCCCTACTTCTTTGCGGTCGGATGCCTAGTCGCGCTCGAGCGAAGTCAGCCGGGCAATCGCTCCCCTGGCCTCCTCGACCATTGGCTGCAGTTCCGGGTCGGCATCTCGCCAGTACTCGACGAAGTACTCGTATGCTTCGCGCGCTTTGTCGTACTCGCCCAACGCCTCATACACCTCTCCGAGCGCGCGGTGTGCCAGTGGGTGCTCCGCGCTCGGTCGATTGTGAGAATGAGTCTGATACACGCGCTCGGCATCGCGATATCGCCCGAGCTCGATGAAGATCCGACCTCGCAGCCACCAGTGCGCTTGCCATAGCGGTGCGAGTATAGCGGCGTCGTCCACTAGGCGGAGATTTGCCTCCGGGCCATCCCTCACCAGCAGGCCATACGCTTTCAAGGCTTCCGCCTCGCGAGTCCAGCGCCGGCCCTCCAGCGAGTCACCCGCGCTCGCCAACTCAGCGGCGCGGCGTTCGAGTTTGGCAACGACCGACCCGTGATCGGACCAGCGGCCGAGATCAGCCGCATAGAGACCAGGGCTAGTCGCCTCCCAGCGACTCGCGATTCTTTCAACATCAACCGCTCGGATGGCCTCTTCCAGCAACTCGGGAGGAAGTGGAAACCCGAGTTCGCTCGCGATATAGAGATAATCGGCTCGATCTGACGGCTCGAACTGAGCGTCTTGGACGAACTCGACCAGTTCTCGGAACTTTCCGCGTTGCGTCCACGCCATGAACCGTTCCCAAGAGCCCAATCCGCGCTGGTGCTGAAGCCTTGCGACATCCGCGCCTCGTGGAAACCGCGCGTGCAGGAGCGTCTTCTCCAACCCCTGCCCGCCGACCACGTCGTCGGCTTCTTCGGAGAGACGGGCCAGGGCTTCCGCTTGCGTGCCGGGGTCACCGAATGCGAGGGCCAGCGCCAGGCGGAATCCCCTGGCACCCGGATTCTGCGTAGAAGCCGCACGCTCGTACATCTCCAGCCTTCGCGCAGCTTCCTGGCTGTCGACCCGAACCGTCCACGCAAACTCCGTGTAGTGAATCAGGTAACGCGCGTTCATCGGATCGAGTTCGACAGCTGTCTCGAACACGGCTTCGATTTCCTCGGCCGTCTCCCCTGCGCTGGCCTCATGGATCAATGCTTCGCCGAGCGCATACCAGATCTCTCCATCGTCGGGACGAGCGCGCGCCGCCCGGCGCAATTCATCTTCGACCAGGTCCAGCACCAGCGAATTCTCCGCTCGGACCAAAAGGGCCTCACGCCGTGGAAGGCGACTCGAGAGACGCGCTGCCCGATCAAGGTGACGGCTTCGCAACGCTGGGTCACCGCCGAACCATGAATGGGCCTGCGAAAGTCGGTAGTGGGCGAGCCCGAACAGCGAGTCGATCTCGACGGCCAGGGCGTAGGCCTCTCGAGCTGCTGTGAGGTCAAAACGCCGGAAGTGCACCTCTCCTTCCAGATATGCCCGGAGTGCCTCCGGCGACGCCGTCGTGATCGACGTGAGGTCGATCTCGGGCAGCTGCTCCTCGGCCTGCAGGATCTCGCCAAGGACCTCCACCCCCAGGCGATCGACGACTGGTAACAGGTCATCGGGCGAGCCCTCGACCTGAGCCTGGCCCAGCCGCTCGCCCGTTTCGACCACATAGACATCAGCGACCATCCGCATACTCGAGCCAACCGCAACCACGGAGCCGGACAGCGCGTACCGCGCTCCAGTCAGTCGAGCGATCTCAAGCAGTGTGGGCAAATCGGGCTGACCCTCGCCGGAAACATGCTCTCGCCATCGGGCAAACACCGTCGCCGGGGCGATGCTCCTGAAATCACCGGCTCCATCCAGGCCCGTCGATAGGAGGGACACCATGCCGTCGCGCAACAGGCCCAGATCGTCACCCCCCTGCACCGTGAAGGGAAGAACGGCGATACCGGGTGCGGCCTCCCCAGCTACCGCTTCCAACGGGCGGAAGCTCTGACCACGATCCTGGATCACTACGTATAGACCGGCGAACCCGAACAGCAACAGGAAGGCCGCCGCCCCACCCAGCAGCGCCCGCGCCCAGTTGAGGTGTGGCAACCGTCCCGAGGTGATCGACTCCTTGATCTCGGATACATCGAGTTCCCAGTCGCTCGGCACCTCGTCGGCTGTCTCACGCTCGGACATCAACGGATGAGACTGGACCCACGCGGTCGCCATAACCACCACGAGCCCAATGGCAAGCAGGATCAATGTCCATGGCATTGTCCAGCGCGGGAGGTCCATTGTTTCGATGAACAGGCCGACTATCTGGAGCACGACCCACGCCGCGGCCAAATAGAGGACGAGCACCCTGAACAGGTGGGCGCCTCTCAGGCGGGACCAGAAGGGTCGATCTGCCATGGTCCACGCTAGCGAGAGGAGCAGCTAGGTGTCAATTGAGATGAATCGATTCTGGCCTGATACGAGGGTCCGAGACAGATATTCCCTAAGATACAGTAACATGCCGCGGGCCCACTTGGTTACACCGGTAGCAACGACGGGACGCCATTTACATCAATCGGGGCGGCCGGATTCGAACCGGCGACCCCCTGCTCCCAAAGCACCCTCTACCTTACACGAATACGCTCGCTCACGCTTGCTGGCGCTGATTTCGGGCAGTGGCGCACCCGAATACGCTCGCTCACGCGCGCTGGCGCTGGTTCACTTTTGTGACAGTTCTTCCTTGCATTCGAGTTCCTTTCCGTAACGGACAAAGCCGCAGACGGCTTTGGAGGAGGTGGCCTGCCGTCATTCGCTCGTGACGGGCGGTTGACGACGGCCTGACGGCTTTGGCGTAATTGGTATGGCAGTTTCCTGGGGAGTGCATCGTGCCGCCTGACGGCCTTGCTCCGCAGAATCGTTCACGCGGGGCGCGGGGGCGATCGAGTGAGGTCGGGCAGGCGGTGCGGATACGGCGCGGTAGGTGTCGCCGTGCTACCAAACGCAAGAACGATCATGCCGTAACCGACTACACAATCGTTCTTTACGTGAGTCGGGGCGGCCGGATTCGAACCGGCGACCCCCTGCTCCCAAAGCACTTTCGACCTTACACAAATACGCCCGCTCACGCTTGCTGGCGCTCATTCGGCCGGCCGCGCACCCGCTGGCACCCGCTCACGTGCGCTGGTGCTGGTTCACTTCTGTGACAATTGTGCATTCTCGCGCGAATGCTGGGAGTGTTTCGGTTTAAGTGGCCGACAGTCTTGCC
>JBDLJJ010000025.1:0-30569 GCA_039714435.1 Gemmatimonadota bacterium
CGGGCAAACGCCCGGTCAGAGTGTGACAGCTGGCAAAGCATGAAAACGGATCCTTTGTCTGTTTCGATTGTCCTGGCGTGACGACAGTCGGAGCACAGGCCCGGGCCAAGTGGCTGCTTCAGCCCGTGCACCCGTTACACTCCGGCGGCGCTGGACAGAGACTCGGAGATGCGCTGTGCCGTCGCCGGGCCGATGCCGGGCACCTCCGCGATCTGAGCCGCTGTGAGCTTCTTAATGGCGCGCACGCTGCCGAACCTACGCAGGAGTTCCTTCTCGCGGGAGCGGCCAACGCCCGGGATGTCACTCAGTCGGGAGCGCAGGGTTCTCTCGCGGCGCAGCTGGCGGTTGTAACTGACCGCGAACCGATGCGCCTCGTCGCGCGCGCGCTGCAGCCACTTCAATCCCTCGTGGGTACGTGGGAGACGTACGGAGTCTGGCCTTCCCGGAAGAAAAAGCTCCTCCTCCCGTTTGGCCAGGGCGACAGCCCGGATGTCTGAAACGCCGGCCGATTCCATAGCCTGCAGCGCGGCCGACAACTGGCCCTTTCCGCCGTCCACCACGACCAGATCGGGCATGGGCCTGTCCTCTCGCACCAGTCTCAGGAAATAGCGCCGCACGACTTCTTGCATCATGGCGTAGTCGTCCGGCGTCCCGCGGTTAGCCTCGCGAATCCTGAACCGGCGGTACCTCTCTTTCCGCGTCCGGCCGTCACTGAGCCACACGAGGGACCCCACCGAATCGGTTCCCCCCAGCGTCGAGATGTCAAAACAGACCAGGTCTCGTGGAGGGTCTGGCAGGTTGAGCGCCTCGGCCAGCAGGACAGCGGCCTGCGGCGCGGCGGCCGCTTCGGTGCCTGGAGCTGAGCCTCCTGAGGCAGTCAGCGTGCCCAGGGCGGCGGCCTGCTCCAGGGCCCGTTCGGCGTTGCTGTTGGCCAGAGCTACAAGTTCCCGCTTCCTGCCGCGCAGAGGTACCCTGATTTCCAGCTTGTGCCCTCGGCGGGCGGCAAGAAGCTCCTGCATGACAGGCCTATCAGCAAAGTCCGACGGGACGAGAATCTCCGGCGGTAACTCCTCCAGCTGTAGAGTGAGAGCTTTGGTGGCCGCGGCGACCAGCGCGTCATCCGTTTCTTCGGCAGGAACGCTGAGGTGATGCTCCAGCCGGCCCAGCAGCCGGCCCTCCCGCACCCGGAGCAGAACGGCGGCCGCCATGTTACCACGCCGCATCACTCCTACGACGTCCCTGTCTCCCCCCTTGAAGTCCACGGTCAATTGCCGGCGTGACAGAACGTCGAGTCCGCGCAGTACATCGCGAAGTTCAGCCGCGGTCTCGAACTCCAGCCGCTGGGCCGCTGACTCCATTCGTTCTCGCACCGACTTCCGCAGCGCCCCCGTGTGTCCGGACAGGACCTGGAGAACCTCTTCCGTCATGCGCCGGTAGTCCTCGCGGCTCTGCCATCCCACGCAGGGTGCCTTGCAGCGGTGGATATGGTAATCGAGGCACGGCCGCTCGGGAGCCGTAGCCGGCAGGTCGTAGTGGCAACTCCGCACCTTGAACGTCCGCTTCAGGAGCCGCAGCGCCCGGCGCATCGAGCCCACGTCGGTGTAGGGGCCGAAGTAGCGCGCCCCGTCCTGGCGCAGGCGCCTGGTGACCAGCACGCGCGGGAAATCCTCTCCCACCGTGACCTTTATGTAGGGATAACTCTTGTCATCCCGCAGCTGAATATTGAAGCGTGGCAGGTATTCCTTGATCAGGCTGGACTCCAGCAACAGCGCATCGGCGTCGGACTCGACCACGAATGTCTCGATGTCGGCTGTACGCCGCCTCAGCTCCGAGGCTTTGAGTCCCTCGCCGGCTCTACTGCGAAAATAGCTGCGCACGCGTGGGCGCAGCGACCTGGCTTTGCCCACGTACAGGATCTCGCCGGCTTCGTCTCGAAACATGTACACGCCCGGCTGCGCCGGTAGCGCCGCCAGCTGAGCTTCCCGAGTCTGCTTCTGCCCCGGGGGCGTCACGCGGAGTCACCTGGCATCGGGGCGGGCCGCGGCGGGCGCCGCACGATCAGCAGATATGGGATAGCGCCGGCGGAAAGAGCGGCCGTCAGCACCGCGAGCGCCGGCAAAGTTCCGGCCACTCCCACCGCGGCTTCGAGCCACATCCTCACGGGCCAGGCCGCCGCCGCGGCCGCCAGGCAGCCCGCCGTCAGCTTTGCCAGCGCGCGCCGCGTGGCCGGGTTCAGCAGGCCACCCAGCCGGCGCCCCAGTCTGCGCCACAGCAGCATCAGGTTGAGCCAGGCCCCGAAGACTCCGCCAGCCGCGATGCCAGCCGCGCTCATGGCTCCGTAGCCGGCCGCCTTCATGGCGAGGGCGGACACGACTCCGACCACCATCCCTGTGGAAACCGCCACGAGCGCCACGCGCATCGGTGTCGAAGTGTCGCGCAGGGCATGAAAGCCGCTAGCGAAAAGCTTGTTCGAGCTGGAGGCCACCAGGCCGAGCGCGTACACGAGCAGGACTGTGCTGACGATCGCCGTGCTCTCCTCTCCAAAGGCACGCCGCTGCAGGAGTACCCGAACGATCAAGTCTCCGAACAGAATGAATACGACGGCCGCCGGGAGTACAAAGAACAGGATCTGAAAGAAGCCGTTTACTATCCTGGCCCGTACGGCTTCGATCCTGGTTTCCCGGGACATTTCGGGCAGGGCCGCGATGGCGATGGAAGCACCGAACAGACTGATCGGCAGGTAAATCAGGCGCTGCGAGTAGCCCAGGGCCGAAACAGCTCCCAGCCCCACGATACTGGCCACCGTCACTTCGACAAGACTCGACACCTGGTAGATCCCCTGACTGGACACGACGGGCAGGGCGTTCCTGATCACGCGGCTCGTTTCAGGCGGGCTGTCTCGCCACCTGGGCCGCAGCGTACCAGTGAGGCGCCGTGTGGCCGGCAACTGGACAGCGAGTTGGAGAAGCGCTCCGGCCAGCGCCGACCAGGCGAGGACGTGCACGAGGGATTCGGCCCCTAGCCGCCAGGCCAGTAGCAGGCCGGCGATCTGACTGAGATTCCAGGCCACGGGAGCCACGTAGGGGAGGAAGAAGCGCCTGTGACTGTTGAGTATTCCGAGGCACCAGCCGCCCACGATGAACACGCCGGCCATCGGGAACAGGATTCGTACCAGGGAGATGGTCAGGTCCGTGGCCGCAGTATCGAAGCCGGGGGCGACGATGCGGGTGAGCCAGGGTGCCGCCACAACGCCGACACCGCTCAGGAGAAGGGCCACGGAAAGCACGGCCGCCAGCACCGACTGGGCCAGCCGGGTGGGGCTGGTAGCGCTCTTCTCCGGGTTGGCGAGCAGGTCGCTGTATACGGGCACGAAGGACGCGGACAGCGTTCCCTCTCCCAACAGGTTTCGAATGATATTGGGAATGCGGAGGGCGGCCCAGTAGGCGTCGGCCAGGAGGCCCGTACCCAGGAAGGCGGCGAAGGTGACGTCCCGAAGAAGCCCGGTAACTCTGCTGAGCAGAATACCGGAGCCTACTGCTGTGGCCCCGGCATGTTGGCGGCGGCTGGACTCAGTCACCCGGGCCCAGCTCGGCTTCCGGCTCCTCCTTCGGTTTTTCGATCAGAGAGCGCACGAACCGGGTCTCGTCCTGCAGGCTACCCAGAGTCTCACTGAGGTACCGAACCTCTGTTTCCAGCTCCTCGATACGGCCCGCGAGCCGGGTATCATCCTCGGTAGGCGCCCGGGAGATACGACGTGCGAAGGCGCGGCCGATTTCCGAATCCAGCACGATCGCCAGAATCGGAATCAACAACACGACCAGTACGATTGCCGCCCACTCCAATGCCGTATCCCTCGAAGTTTAGAGACGCTAGGAACCAACAGCCGAGAGGCTCCTGAATCGTAAGCTACCCCTGCCCTACAGACCCAGCAACGTCGCGCAAGAGAGGGATTTCCCTGTCCCTGCCCAGTTCCTCCAGGCTGTGGATGAAGTTCAGCCCATAACGCGCAGCAAAGAAAAACGGGCTCAGGACGCGCTCCTGCGGATCTCCATCCGGATACAGATGCAGGGACGCTCGGGCCACTTGCTCCACGACTGTCGCCTGCTCCTCCCTCGTACGCGAATCGATAGCTCGCTCAAGACTGTCGAGTGCTCCAGCCACCCCTTTCCGCGCCTTGCCGGACGACGCCTTTAATCCCGGGAGATCCGACTCGATCGCTGATTCAAGCCTGTCAAATCCAGCCGTCAGGGCAGCTCGAAGCTCTGTCAGAGCCTGACCGGTCTGCGGGGGCACGGAATCGTGAACCAGCCTGCGGGCCAGGTTGTCGGGGCGAGCCAGAGTTTCGGTTTCAGTGTGGAGTCGGTCCAGGATCCGGGCGATCCGCTTCTCGATCACGCGCCAGCCGAACCGGGTCATAACGGCTGGCATCTGTACCTCAGCGGCCTCGAACAGGGGGCCGAGCTGGGCCCAGTATCCGACCTCGCTCGGGCCGAGCACGGTCGCTCCCACGGGGAGCAACCACGATTCCAACAGGGGTCGCATTGAAGCCGTGCAAGAAAACAGTTCTGGTTCCGCTGCCAGGCTCCGGGATACGTCCTCGTGAGAGACAGAGTCTCCCTCTCTGCCGAGTCTCAGGCAGTCTCCGTCCAGGTCGGCGTATACGCGGGTTCGTCGTCCGTTTACTTCACAGAACAACTGTGTGGCGCCCGGCAGGTACGTCATCTGGGGCGAGAACCCCACGCTCTCGACGGCAGCTGTCCCCTCGCGGAAAGCGGCCTCTGCCGCCGTCCGTGATTCCAGGGCCCAGCGCAGCAAAGGCTCCGAAGCGAGTCGAACCGCCGGATCGGCCGAATCAACCCAGGCCCAGCCATCCTCGGGCAGCAGGCTAGTGAGGAAGTCGGCGAAGGCTTGGGCGTAGCTTCGGCCAGGGCGATAGGCCTCCTCGAGCACCGCGTCCACGTCGGCGCGAAACTCTGACTCGGGAAGACAGGCGATGAAGCGGTGCAGCTCCGGTAATACGTCCTCGGGGAGCGGCGACGGCCCGACGGAAGCAGCCTCCCGGCCAGGCGAAGGGGGCAATTGAAAGTCCTGTAGAGCTCCGGCGGTGTCGATGATTCGCGAGCGGGCAACCTCCGCCCAGTCATGGTCGTCGGATGCAATCCAGAACAAGGCCAGACACTGCTTGCCGGTCTCGATCTCCAGGCGCCGCGCGGCTTCGATAGCGGTGAGCGCCTTGTGCAGTACGTACAGCGGCCCGCCGAAGAGGATCGGTTGCTGCCCGGTCGTCACCAGGAAGCCCTCTCCGGCCATGATCGCGTCAAGTTTGGTGCGCGTCCTCCCCGACGGAGTACCGATGGCGGCCGCTGGCAGCCGCGCAGGCTGATTCCAGGTACGCGCCTTCCACGAATCCAGGTGAGGAAACAGGTCTCGGACGGCAGGCTCACCCGCGGCGTAGGCCGCCGCCAGGCTGTCCGGTGGACCGGGAAAGACAGCCTCCAAGCGCGGGTAGTCCGAGCCGGCGGCCGGTCTAGAGACGCTCACGCGGCCCGTCCGTACAAGATGAGCCGCGGTGAGTCGGGGCTGAACGCCTTGCCCGTATAGTCACCGAGCGCCCTAACGGTCTGCAGTCCAGAATTGGTGAGCAGTCCGGTAAGAGCATCCCGCCCATACAGCCGCACGCGTTCTTCAAACTCCTCCGCCTCTCCCTCTCTCTCGACCACGATTCGTTTGATCACGACGCCGTCCTGTATCGTGCGGCGCTGCGTGATCGTGGCTCCGCCCACCGTCTGAACGTCTTGTGGCACCAAGTGAGCGGCGACTCGATCCGCGTTTAGGAAGTCGAGCACGAACACTCCTCCCGGCCGGAGTACGCGCCGGATCTCTGCCGCCACGAGACGGTCCTCCTCGTGTGTGGCGAAATAGCCGAACGAGGTGAAAAAACTGGCCACGGCATCAAATTCCCCGGACCGGTAAGGAAGCCAGCGCATGTCGCCGCGAACGAGTCGGGCGTTAGGCTGCCGGCGGCGAGCCTCGGCCAGGAGTGGCCACGACAGGTCGAGTCCGACCGGGGAGAGCCCCGCCTCGCTCAGCGGCCCGAGATGCCGGCCCGCGCCGCATGCCAGGTCCAGCACTTTCGAATTGCTATCCAGCTCAGCCAGTTCAAGGAAGGTCTGGACCCCCTGGCGAGCCTCCTCATTGTTCCTGTGAGGATACAGTTCCAGGTAGCGCTGTCCAAACCAACGCTCGAACCACTCGCCGGCTGGCGCCATCAGCCGCCCCCCTTGTGATAGGGTTCGCCGCGCAGGATGGTGCCGGCCCGGTACACTTGCTCAGTGAGGAGCAAGCGGGCCAGCTCGTGTGGCAAAGTCATGCGTGACAGACTCAGGGTTCGGTGTGCGCCAGCCAATACTTCGTCCGGCAGACCGTGAGCGCCGCCGATCAGAAAGGTCGCTCCGGACCTGGCAGATGTGGACAACTTGCGCAGATGCTGAGCGAGGCCCGTCGAGCTGAGCCCTTTGCCTTTGCGGCTCACAGCGAACACTTCGTTGTTCTTGGGTATACGGCGCAGGAGCACCTCGCCCTCGACCTTTCTGGCCTCTTGCGGCGTAACCGCTCCGCCCCGGGCCGGAGGCACCTCCACCACGGATAGGTCGAAGTAGTGCTGTATCCGTCCCTCGTATTCTTGCACAAGCGACGAGTAAGGGGAGGTGCGCCCCGCGCTGATCGCCATGATCGTAATCTTCATCGAGCCAGGACCGTATCTCGCAGATAGCTTTCGTTATCCCGGTATGGGTAGGTCTGCGTATAGTGGAGTCCACGGCTCTCTCTGCGGCGCTGGGCGCAGCGCACGATGAGCGTGGCCACCTCCAGCATGAACTCCGCCTGCCGGGCCCGCATGGCACCCTCTCCCGTGCCGTCACGCGCCACCACCTGCTCCGCTATTTGATCCAGCTCTACCCTGGCCTCCCCGAGGCGAGCCTCAGAGCGAATGATGCCCACCTTTTCCCACATCAGGCTCCGAATGCGGGACACGACGTCATCGGGATCGAGGCCGGCCCGGGAAAGATCCGGTTCCCGAGCCGCGGCGTCCAGTGTCTCGAGCCTGGGCAGCTCGCCGGCGAGCCGTGTAGCAGCCCGGTGAGAGAAAACGACCGCTTCCAGCAGAGAGTTTGAGGCCAGGCGATTGGCGCCGTGAATGCCGGTGCAGGCCACTTCTCCCGCCGCGAACAGCCCGGGCAGGGTCGTTCTTCCGTCCCAGTCGGTAAGGAGCCCCCCGCACTGATAGTGGGCCGCCGGAACCACGGGTATCTGGTCCTCCGGGGTAGACAGTCCGGCCCGCTCACACACGTCCAGAATATGAGGAAAGCGATCTCGAAATCTGTCCTTGTCGATGGAGGAGCAGTCCAGCCATACGTGTGGATCGCCGCTGCGCAGCATCTCCGCGTCGATCGCCCGAGCCACGACGTCGCGCGGGGCCAGCGATCCGGACAGATGATATTCGTTCATGAATGGCTCACCATCGCCCCGCCTCAGGATCGCTCCCTCTCCACGGACCGCCTCTGAAATGAGGTGAGCCCGCTCGCCGGCCGGAAACAAAGCGGTGGGATGAAACTGAACGAATTCGAGGTTGGCCACCGCCGCACCGACTTCATAGCCCAGCGCGACCCCGTCGCCGGTCGCGATGTCGGGGTTCGTAGTGTGCTGGTACAAGTAGCAGGAACCGCCGGAAGCGAGCAGTACGGCCCTGGCCCGCACCTGGACCCAATCGCCCCGCTCGACATCCAGGATGAGCGCTCCCGTACAGCGGACACGATGGGTTACGGGCTCCACGCCTGTCAGCAGTCTCCAGACAAGGTGGTCCTCAGAAATAGCTATGCGCTCGCTCTGTTCGGCCGCTGCCAGAAGGGCGCGTTCGATCTCCCGGCCCGTCAGATCCTGGGCATGGAGTATTCGCCGCCGGCTGTGCCCCGCCTCCTGTCCCAGAGACAGGTGGCCAGCCTCCTGACTGAACCGCACCCCCCAGTCCAGCAACTCCTGGACACGCGGGGGGCCCTCGCGCACCAGCTCGTCCACGGCTCTGCGGTGACACAAGCCAGCTCCGGCCAGGAGCGTGTCGCGAGCGTGAAGGGCGGTGGAGTCGGAGGGGTCGGTAACCGCCGCGACTCCGCCCTGCGCGTAATTGGTGTTGGAGTCTGCGCGCGTCTTCTTGGTGGCCAGAAGTACGTCCGCGTACTCCGCCGCTTTGAGGGCGAAGGTCAGGCCGGCTATACCGCTGCCTACGATGAGAACATCTGTGTCGAGGCTACGCATGGCAGCCCGGCTAGCCGATGCGGTCCAGGTACAGAATGAGGAGAACTACGATCACAAGGACGAGCGCCAGAGTTACCGTCCGCGGCCCTCGCTTGCGGCCGTGTCCCAACTGCTTTCGCTCTTCACGCACCTTCAGCAGTGACATCGGGATCTACCTCAGCGTTCCACGATCTGGGCCATCATGGTGGCCTCGGTGGCAACCTGGTCGTCCACCTTGGCCGCTCCCCGCATTTTACACGTATTGCCGCGTGTTTGAAGCATCTCCACCTCGAGAATCAACTGATCGCCAGGAGTGACCGGCCTCCTGAACTTCACGCCGTCCAGCGACATGAAGTAAACGACCTTGGAGGCGGGATCCTCCAGCTCTTCCATAAGCATCAAGCCGCCGGCCTGCGCCAGCGCCTCGACGATCAGGACTCCGGGCATAATAGGGTGACCGGGAAAGTGGCCCTGAAAAAACGGCTCGTTGATGGTGACATTCTTCAGGGCCAGCACTCGCTTGCCTGGCTCCAACTGGAGGACGCGGTCAACCAGCAGAAAAGGATACCGGTGCGGAAGGTGTCCGAGGATATCCTTAATATCTGTCATTGACCGCGAGCCCCGCTGTTCCTACTCGGCCTGGTTCTTGAGCCTCGTAATAACCTCAGCGGTAACGTTCAGGCCCGGGTCTGCCGTGATCACCGCTTCCGAGGAGAAGTCGAAGATTACGCCGTACTGCCGCTCGATGCGGATCGCCTCGATTACAGCGCTGGCTGCATCCAGGATGGGCTGAAGCAGCTCCGTCTGGCGCTGGCCGAGCTCTGTGTTGAGCTCTGTTCGCCGGGTCTGCAGCGCGGCCTGCCGCTCTCGAATGATCTGCTGCTTCTGTGCCTTGGCCTCAGGCGTAAGAATGACTTCGGTCGCCTGGTAATCCTTCAGCAACGAATCAATCGCCACCGCCTGGACCTGAAGCTCAGATTGGCCGGCGTCGAATTCCGACTGGAAGGTCTGCTGGGCCTCCGCAGAGCCGGGAGCATCCTGAACCACTTCCGCCGAGTTGATGTATACGACCGCCGTTCCGACAGGCGGCAGAGTATTCTGGGCGGCCAGCGGGGTCGAGCCGAAAAGCAGGACGGCGCCAGCGACTACAATCTTTGACTGAAAAGACATCTACATACTCCTGAACTGGTTGTTGTTCGAAAGAAACCACGACAAGGCCCACGCGGCGACAGTTCGATCGCCGGGCCCCGAAAGTACTAGAATACAGTACCGAACCTGAAATGAAGCTTCCAGCCCGGATCCGGCCGCCCGAATATGTCACGCCGGTCGAAGCCGTACGCATAATCTAACCCGACGGGCCCGAAGGGCGTAATCAGGCTGGCTCCCAGGCCCGCACCCACCAGGAGATCGTTGGGGTTGAACTCGACTGACCTTTGCCAGACGTTTCCGGCGTCTATGAACGCGTTCGTGTAGATATTGTCGGTCAGTTTGACCCCGAACTGCGCAGTACTCGAGAAATATGCCTCACCCACCCGATCCAGGCGACTGAAGCCGGGTGTATTCTCGGGCCGGTGGCCGAGGGGAGTAACCGTGGCGTCATCATACCCTCGCAGCCGGATGCCGACCTGTGTTCCTCCCATGAAGAAGCGCTCCAGGAAGAACGGGTTGTCCCCGACCACTAGCCCTCCCTTGAAGGACAAGCCAAACGTGAGGTCGATGGGCACACTGCCGGGCCCTCCCCCGATCTGGCCGACCGGAAGAAACCACTCACTTTGGAACTCATACTTTCCGTACTCGCCGTCCCCGCCCAACGGTCCGCCCGTAAACCTGGCCGAGACAGAATTCCGGTTGCCGGCGGTGGGGAAGATTCCGCCCGCCCTAGTATCCCGCACGACCCGCAGGCTTGCTGTGCTCCGGGTACCCACATTGATGAGACCGCGGTTGTCGGGGTCTACGCCGAATGCGTCCAGGTCAGTGTCATCCCGAAAAATCGAGTAGCCGACAAGAAACCGAGTCGAGCGAAGTCCCAACAGGGGCATACCCACTTCGGCAAAAGCTCCGGTCTGGCGGCGTGCCGCGAGCTGAAAGTTCTGCAGGCGATCGCGCGCGCTCTGGACGCCGATCGTCAGAGACTTGTTCG
Source organism: Gemmatimonadota bacterium (assembly GCA_039714435.1). GTDB lineage: Bacteria > Gemmatimonadota > Gemmatimonadetes > Palauibacterales > Palauibacteraceae > JAZDDE01. Next base: position 10,430 of record JBDLJJ010000025.1, read on the forward strand.
ACCCGAAGATTTCGGGATCCGAATAGGTAATCTCGATATCCGTCTGACGGCTTCCGAACAGCCAGCGAAAATGCCCGTTCTTCCCCTGCCCGAATAGATTCGGCTGGTCATATCCGATAAAGCCGGCGAAGCCGCTGGCGGGTGTGGCTGACATTCCAAAATTGATGTTACCGGTTTGTTTCTCTCGAACCCGGTACACCAGGTCGATATCTCCGTCTTCACGCGGCAGGATCTGAATTGCCGAGTCAGGTGGAAGAGTCTCGAAGAAATTCAGACTCTGAATGTTGCGCAGGCTCTGAATAAGCAGCTCCTGCGAATAAATATCGCCCGGAAAGGTGAGCAGAACCTGCCGGATGATTCTATCGTGTGTGTAGTCGTTACCTACGATGTCCACCTGGCGCACATAGGCCGGTTGTCCTTCACTCATGAGCCAGCGAACGACTACCGTATGCGGCGCACCGGCGCTGTCGGGCGGCAGGCGGTTGATGTTCGGAATGACCTGGGCGCCCAGATATCCGGCATCGCGGTACAGGTCCCCTATACTGCGCGTGGCATTCTCAAAGCCTTCCTGGTCGAACACGGGCAGTCCCATGGCGGCTACGACTTCCGGTTCCAGAAGTCCGTCACGCGTCGTCGGGAAGAAGGCTGTCAGGTCCGCGCTGGGGAACCTCGTATTTCCTTCGATCTGCAATTCGGACAGGTAGTACTGAGGCCCCTCGTCGATGCGGATCTCGATGCGCCCCTTCCCCGTCAGCGTATCGACCACGACGGTGTCACCGAGAACCTGCATGTCGATGAACCCTTTCGACCCGTAGAAAGCCGGGAGTCGAGAGGCGAGGTCCGTCCGGTACTCGTCTCTGTGCAACTCGCCGGGCCGGAACCAGAAGAAGCCCTCTTCCGAGGTCGCCATGGCGTTTCGGAGCTCCTCCGCGGGAATGGACTCGTTGCCACGGAAAGTGACGCGCGCCAGAGCCAACCGAGGTCCCTCGTTTACGAGGAAGGAGAGTTTGTACTGATCCAGTCCCCCAGGCTCACGGGTCAGAGCTGTATCGACCTCGGCCTGCGGAAAGCCTTCGTTGGCCAGGAGCTTTCGGATCATGGTCCTGGTGGCCACGACGTCAGCTGGGTCCAGCGAGGAGCCACTGAACAGGCCGACCGTGTCGCGGACGGTGCCCTCGCCGACATGCTCCAGCCCCTCGAAGGCGAACTCGTAGATGATGGGCCGTTCCACTACATCGATATAAAAGATGGCCGGTGAACCGGGAGAAACGCTGATCCGGATATCGGCCAGATTTCCGGTCGCGAACATGCGCCGGATGGCCTGCTGGACGTCCGTTCCGTTCACGACTTGCCCGACGCGGACCTGGGCCAGTCGTATAACCTGCGAGGTCGGATAGCGATCGTTGCCGCGAACGACGATGCTGTCGATCGTCACCTCGCGGGAATCTGGCTGAACCTGGGCCCATAAAGGAGCGACCCCCGCCATGGCCAGCATGGCGAGGGCCACGGAGGCCCGTGCGAACCGACGGGATGTCATTTCAGTGATGTATGCGAGACCGTCTCGAACAACAAAGCTTCCTCGTCCTCTCTCACGTCCACGGCGATTACATCCCCGGGCGTGAATTCTGCCATCAATATCTTTTCTGATAGCGGATCCTCCACGAACCGCTGAATAGTGCGCTTCAAAGGACGCGCACCAAACTTGTCATCATATCCACGTTCTACCAGAAAGTCTATCGCTTGATCCGTCACTGATAGGGACAGTTCCTCATCCACCAGGCGGCTCTGAACATCTTTGAGAAGAATGTGGACAATTTCCCCGATCTGCTCGCGGGAGAGAGGGTGAAACACGATCACGTCGTCCAGCCGGTTGAGGAATTCCGGGGTAAACGTGCGGTTGACCTCGTCCTTGACCTTATCGGCCATGCGGTCGTACTGAGCTTCCGGCTCACCCGTCTCGAACCCGAGTCCGGACGAAGACACGATGTCTCTCGCCCCGACGTTTGACGTCATTATGAGAACCGTATTCTTGAAATCCACGACGCGGCCGTAGTTGTCAGTCAGGCGACCTTCGTCCAGCACCTGCAGAAGGATGTTGAACACGTCCGGATGGGCTTTCTCTATCTCATCCAGAAGGACGACGCTGTAGGGACGCCGGCGCACAGCCTTGGTGAGGGCCCCGCTGTCCTCGTAGCCGACATATCCCGGAGGGGCTCCGATCAGCCGGCTGACGGAGAACTTCTCCATGTACTCTGACATGTCAACGCGAATCAGGGCCTGATCGTCGGCGAACAGGAACCGGGCCAACGATCTGGCCAGCTCTGTCTTTCCCACACCAGTCGGGCCGCAGAAGACGAAGCTTCCGATGGGTCGGTCCGGATCCTTGAGGCCGGCCCGCGTACGCCTGATGGCACGGCTGATGGCCTGGATAGCCTCGTGCTGGCCGACCACGCTTTCGTGCAGTTCGTCCTCCATCCGCATCAAGCGGTCGGATTCCCCTTCCTGCAGGCGGCTGACCGGGATACCCGTCCAGCGCGAGACGATAAACGCGATCGCCTCCTGGTCGATAACAGGCCGTAGCTCCCGGCGCTGCTTGTCCCACTCCTCACGCTTTAGCTCAATGGTGTGCTGGAGTTCCTTCTCCTGGTCGCGCAGGCGGGCCGCTTCTTCGAAGTCCTGGTCGCGGATGGCCTGGTCCTTCTGCCCACCGAGCGTCTCGAGTTCGGCCTTGAGATCCTGAACCTCGGGAGGCGGGACCTGCGCGCTGAGCCGGGATCGAGCGCCGGCCTCGTCCATCACATCGATGGCTTTGTCAGGCAGGAAACGGTCTGTGATATACCTGTCGGACAGTTTGGCGGCTGCCTCCAGCGCTGCGTCCGGAACCTCCACGTTGTGATGATCCTCGTAATGCCGGCGCAGGCCTTTCAGGATCTCGACGGTCTCTTCTACGCTGGGCGCTTCTACGATCACGGTCTGGAAGCGACGCTCCAGAGCGCCGTCCTTCTCGATGTGTTTGCGGTATTCGTTGAGCGTCGAGGCGCCTACGCACTGCAGCTCTCCGCGGGCCAGGGCTGGCTTCAGCATATTGGATGCGTCGATGGCGCCCTCTGCCGCTCCCGCTCCGACGAGCGTGTGAAGCTCGTCGATGAACAGGATGATTCCGTCGTTCTGCGAAATCTCGTTGACGATGGCCTTGAGCCGCTCCTCGAACTGGCCGCGGTACTTAGTGCCCGCGATCACAGCGGCCATATCGAGCGCCAGCACCCGGTGTCCGGCCAGACTGTCGGGCACGTCTTCCTTGACTATCTTCTGGGCCAGGCCTTCCACGATGGCTGTCTTGCCCACGCCAGGCTCGCCGATCAGGACCGGGTTGTTCTTCTTCCGGCGAGACAGAACTTCCATTACCCGCTCGATCTCGCCGGCCCGTCCGATGGTTGGATCTAGCTTATTCTCCGCCGCCAGCTCGGTGAGGTCGCGGCAGAAATGATCCAGAGCGGGAGTCTTGGACTTGGATTCGCCCTTGGGCAGCGCCTCCGCCGGCGCCGGAACGGAACCCTCGCTGGGCATGTCGGTGCCGAGGAGCTTGAGCATCTCGCCCCGAGCCTCTTCCAGGCCGATGTCCATGTTGCCCAGCACGCGCGCCGCCAGGCCCTTCTCTTCTCTCAGCAGACCCAGCAACAGGTGCTCGGTCCCCACATAGCTGTGATTGAGTTCGCGAGCCTCCGCCATGGCATACTCCAGCACCTTCTTGGCGCGGGTCGTATAGGGCAGCTCGCCGATGGGTGTGGTGGAGCTGCCCGGCTTTACCTGTTCCTCGACAAGCCGCAGCAATTCCTCGAAGTCCGCCGCCAGATTGCGCAGCACTTCGGCGGCCACTCCGTCTCCCTGCCTGACCAGCCCCAGGAGGATATGCTCGGTGCCCACGTAGTCGTGCTGCAGCCGGATGGCCTCTTCACGAGCCGTGGCGAGCACTCGGCGTACACGATCTGTGAAATTGTAGTTCATCCGCTCCTCGCGCTGGGTTCGTCCGTCGCCAGCATCTCCCGTACGAAGCTCGCACGGTATACATCTGCTTCTGCCTCGTCCAGGGTCCGGCCGGCGGCGCGCTGGAGATGGGCGGTCTGCCCGAAGATCATTACCCGGTTCAAGGTCTCTACCCTGGGCGTATTTAGAAGTTTCAGAGTCAAACCTAACCTCAATCCTGATAGCAAGTTCATCAACTCTTCCAGCGACAGGCTGCGGGCGTGGCGAAGAATCCCGTACGCTCGCCAGACCTTGTCCTCGAGCACCGCCGGCGCCTCTCTCAACAGCACACCGCGTGCCCGCTGCTCGTACTGGATCACCTGTGAAACGATTCGTGACAGGTGCTCGATCAAGTCATTCTCACTCTTGCCGAGGGTCGTCTGATTAGAGACCTGGAAGAAATTCCCCACCACCTCGGAGCCCTCGCCGAACAGGCCGCGATACGTCAGGCCGACCTGCGAAATACCCTGGAGTACGCGTTGAATCTCTTTTGTGAGGACCAGCCCGGCCAGATGGATGAGCACCGAAGCGCGAAGACCGGTGCCCACGTTGGTCGGACAGGAGGTGAGGAAGCCGAATTCGTGATGAAACGCGAAAGGCAGCAGACCGCCCAGCTCGTCGTCCAGCGATTCCACGTCTCGCCAGGCGGAATCGAGCTGCAGGCCCGATCTCAAAGTTTGTAGCCGCAGGTGGTCCTCTTCGTTCACCATGACGCCGACGCCGCTCTCGCGGCCCAGGACGTAGGCGGCGGATTCCGGCGGACCCTCCTCTTCGGAGCCCAGCAACTCGCGGCTCACGTGGTGCCGCTCCAGGAGCACGGTGCGGTCGACGGGTTCCAGGTCAGCCAGCGTCCACAGGTCCGCCTCCCCCAGCACCGCCGACGAGTCCAGGGTCTCGAGTGTCCGATCCAGAATCCTGCGCTTGTCGTCCGGTCCGGCCCGTTCTGCGAAGGGGAAACCCTGGAGATTGCGGGCCAGGCGGACCCTTGTAGACAGCACGATCTCATGCTCCGGTCCCGGCTCTCCAAGCCATTGCAGACCCTGCAGCTCGAGAGGCTGGTCCCGGACGATCATCCCGCGCCCTCCAGCTCGAGCTCGTGAATAAGATCTCGCAGCGTAGCCGCCGACTCGAAGTCCTCGACGTCCACGGCTCTCTGCAGCCGAACTCGCATGCTGGCCAGGCGCGCGAAACGGTCGCCCGTCTCGGTCGTTTCACCCTGGTACAGCTTTCCTACGTGCTGGGTGGCGCCGTGCAGCCTGCGAAGCAGAGGGCGTAGCTGTGCCTCGAAGCGGCCGTAGCACTGGGCGCAGCCCAGCCTGCCCGAACGGCGAAAGTCGGCGTAGGTCGTGCCGCAGTACGGGCAGGGTTCTTCAGTGGAGGGGGATTCCTCGGAGCCCTCTTCCGTGGCCATCTGGGCCAGGAAGTCCGCCAACGGCGCTTTTTCGGGAACTGACATACCGAGACCCCGGGCATCGGCGCATTCCTGACACAGATTCAGGGTGCGCATTTCTCCTTCTTCGATGCTCGTCAGGTTGAACTGGGCCTCGCGTTCCTGACAGTCGTCACAGCGCATCGCTGTAGTCTCGTCTCCGTCTAGTCTCCGGTGCCCGTCTCTCCGTCACGGTCGACGGGATGCAGTACACCTGCGGACAGTTGCAGCATTCGATCCGTACGTCCGGCCAGTGCCAGATCGTGCGTGACGACCACCATGGCCGTCCCGTGTGTCCCCGCGAGTGAAAACAGCACATCGTGGAGACGCTCGCTGGTCTCAATATCCAGGTTACCGGAGGGCTCATCGGCCAGCAAGACAGGGGGGTCGTTGGCCAGGGCTCGAGCCACGGCGGCCCGTTGCTGTTCCCCGCCCGAGAGTTGATTGGGCCGGTGGTCCTCGCGGTGGCTGAGGCCGACCTGGTCCAGAAGCTGGCGTCCGCGCTCCCTGGCCTCAGCGGTACTGCGGCCTGCGATAAGCTGCGGAACCATCACATTTTCCAGAGCTGAGAAGTCACGCAGGAGGTGGTGGAATTGGAATACGAATCCCACGTACCGGTTCCGTAGCCCGGCCAGGTCGGAGTCATCTAGCCCGCCCAACGATCGGCCCGCGAGAAGGATCGATCCCGATGTCGGCCGGTCCAGGCCGCCCAGCGCGTGCAGGAGCGTCGACTTGCCTGTTCCGCTGGGCCCCACGATAGCGATAGTCTCGCCCAAGTGGATGGCCAGGTCCACCCCGCGCAGGACCTTGATATCTACTCCGGATGTACCGGCGAACGTGCGGTGCACGCCACGGGCTTCGGCCACCACCTGGGAGCGAATCGCCTCACTCATGGCGGATCGCCTCGACAGGCGTCAGCTCGGCCGCCCGGCGAGCCGGATAGAGCGTGGCCAGGAACGAGATGGCCAGGGAGGCTGCGACAATCATCACCAGATCCACCGGATTGATGTCCACCGGAAGACGATCGATGAAGTACACGTCGCTGGGTAGCTTGATGAACTGGTAACGCTCCAGGAGAAAGGCGAGCAGAAGACCGAGCGCCGTGCCTACGGTGGTTCCCACCAGCCCGATGACAGTGCCCTGCATTCTGAATACCCGCGTGATGCCTCGGGCCGGCATGCCCATGGAGCGCAGTATCCCGATCTCACGGGTCTTGTCCGTCACGACCATGATCAGGGTGGAGACGATATTGAACGAGGCCACCAGAATGATGAGCAACAGAATGATTCCCATGGCCAGCTTCTCGAGCTTGAGCGCCGAGAACAGGCTGGAATTCTGAACCTGCCAATCCTGCAAACGGTACGGAAAGCCGAGCGCCTCACCCACCCGGGCCGCTACCTCGCCTGAGTCCCACGCCTCCCGCACATTGAACTCTACGCCCGTGACCGAACCGTTCATGCGGAGCAGGGTCTGGGCGTTCTCGAGCTCTACGTATGCGAACTTGGTATCGAACTGGTACAGGCCTGTCTCGAATACGCCCGTAACCTCATAGCGGCGCAGCTGCGGCTGAATGCCCGTGGGAGTCAGATCGACGCCCTGGGCCGACACGACCACGACTATTTCTCCCGGGAACAGGCCCAAACGATCAGCCAGAGTAGTGCCCAGGATGATGCCCGGTTCGCCTGATGCGGTCTGGCCGAAGGGCATCGTGCCGTCAACCAGGCTCTCGTCGATCGAGGTGACCGCCAGAGCGGCTGAGTCGTTCTGAATGCCGCGGAACACGGCCCCTTCGGCGTAGTCGTTGCCGGGAACGTTGAGACCCACCTCGGTATAGATGAACGGGCCGGCCGCGACCACGTCAGGATCCTTGGAAACCTCGTTCACGACGGAGCGCCAGCTGTCCATGCTCCCGGCGATATCGAGCACGGTCACATGAGCGTTGGCGCCCAGTATCTTCTCACGCAGATCTCGCTGCAGGCCGCTCATCACACCGATAACCACGATCAACGCCATCACCCCGACCGCCACGCCGCCGATCGAGATCCAGGTGATGAGCGAGAGGAATCCGCGGCCGCGCCGGCCGGACAGGTATCGGCGCGCCAGGAACCATTCCAGGGAGCTGTCGCGGGTGCCCTTGGCCACTCAGCTGTCCTCGGGACGCAGAGCCGGGAAGAGAATCACTTCCCGTATCGTAGGTTTGCCGGTGAGCAGCATCGTGAGCCGGTCTACTCCGAGGCCCAGTCCCCCCGTCGGTGGCAGGCCATATTCGAGCGCTCGCACATAGTCCTCATCGAGGCTTTGCGCCTCCTCATCCCCTCGTGCCCGGGCTTCTGCCTGGGCCGAGAAGCGGCTCCACTGATCCATAGGGTCGTTCAGCTCGCTGAAGGCGTTCATGAGCTCCATGCCAGCCACGACCACCTCGAAGCGCTCCGCCAGACCTGGGTCGCCCCGCTTGGGCTTGGCCAGCGGGCTCAGCTCGATAGGATGATCGTAAATGATGGTGGGATCCGTGAGGTTCGGTTCGACCCAGTGGCCGTGTGCGATATCGAGCAGCTTGGTGCGATCTGCGCTTGCCGCCTCTGAGTGACCCGTCTCCTTCACACGCCGGCGAAGTTCGTCGTCGTCAGCCTGACGGGCGTCGAATCCAGCCAACTCCTGAATCGCGTCGTAGAAGGACAGGCGCCGCCAGGGGGGCGCCAGGTTCACTTCCCTTCCCTCATACTCCACCACAAGCGTTCCGCATACGCTCCTCGCCGTCTCGACGACAAGGTGCTCGGCCATGTCCATCATGCGCTCGTAATCGGCGAAGGCCTCGTAAAACTCGAGCATGGTGAACTCGGGATTGTGCGTCCGGTCTACTCCCTCGTTTCGGAAGTCCTTTCCAATTTCGTATACGCGGTCCAGGCCGCCCACGATCAAGCGCTTAAGGTAAAGCTCGTCAGCGACACGTAGATACAGCGTTTGATCTAATGTGTTATGATAGGTCGTAAACGGGCGGGCGAAAGCGCCTCCGTAGATCGGTTGCAGGATCGGTGTCTCCACCTCGATGTAGCCCTGGGCGTCCAGCAGACTGCGCAGCCGGGACACGATTCGGGCCCGGATTACGAACGACTCCCGAACATCCGGGTTAGCGGCCAGGTCGGCATAACGCTGCCGGGCCCGCTGCTCGATGTCAGTGAGCCCGCTGTGAACGATTCGCTCCCCGTCCTTCTCCTCCACTTTGCCGAAGGGAACCGGACGCAGAGTCTTGCTCAGCAACTCAATCTTCGCCGCCCGAACGGTCACTTCGCCGGTACGGGTGCGGAATAAGGCCCCGCTCACACCTATCCAGTCGGCCAGGTCCAGGTGGCTGAGAAGCTCCGCGTCGCGCTCTTCCATGTCCTCCCGCCGCAGGTAGACCTGCAGCCGGCCGGATCGATCTTCGATGTGGGCGAAGGCGGTCTTTCCCATATCCCTTAGAGCCTGGATACGGCCCGCGACCTGAACCGTGGGACCTTCCTCCAGCTCAGTATCGGCCGCCAGGGCAGCATCCCACGCGGCTAGCGCCTGCGCCAGAGTGTGCGTGCGCTCGTATGAATAGGCGAAGGGCTCGACGCCCATCTCGGCCAGGCGCAGAAGCTTAGCGTAGCGGTCGCGGACAGGTTTGGGACGGTCTTCGGACGAGTACCAGTCGCCGATCGGCAGTCCGTCTCGCAGGTCGCTCACGCCGACGCCGTTCCGCGCTGGCGCAGGTAGGCCTCGATGAACGGGTCTATCGCACCGTCCAGCACGGCGCCCGCGTTCCCGACCTCCACATCCGTGCGGTGATCCTTGACCATTGTGTAGGGCTGCAAGACGTATGAGCGGATCTGGTTCCCCCAGGCGATGTCTGTCTTGGACTGCTCCAGCTCCTGCCGCTCAGCCTCCTTCTCCTCCACCGCCCTCTGGTACAGGGCCGCCTTGAGCATCTTCATCGCTTTGGACTTGTTCTTGTGCTGGCTGCGCTCCTGCTGACAGGAGACCACGATGCCGGTGGGTTCGTGCGTAATCCGGACTGCGGAATCCGTCTTGTTCACGTGCTGTCCGCCCGCCCCGGACGCCCGGTAGGTGTCGATCCGCAGCTCGGCCTCATCGATTTCGATTTCGATGTCACTATCCACGACAGGGTAGACAAAAACGGAGGCGAAGGACGTGTGCCGGCGTCCCTGAGCATCGAAAGGCGATATACGAACCAGGCGGTGAACTCCGCGTTCGGCCAGCAGGTATCCGTACGCGTGATCGCCCCGAATCTCCAGAGTGGCCGATTTGATTCCCGCCTCCTCGCCCGCCAGGAGGTCCAGCACGTCCACCGCGAACCCGTGCTGCTCGGCGTAGCGGGAGTACATGCGCACCAGCATTTGGGCCCAGTCCTGGGACTCGGTCCCGCCCGCTCCCGGGTGAATCGTGAGCAGCGCGTCCCGATGGGCGTCCGGTCCGCGGAGCATGTTGCGTAGCTCGAGCGAGTCGAGGTCGGGTCCCAGACGCGCCAACTCCTGTTCCAATTCGCTCTGCAGCTCGGGGTCCCCCCCGTCTTCCTCGCTGAGCAGTTCGGCAAGCTCCGCCAGGCTGTCGACGCGGTCGGAAAGGCCTGCCCAGGGCTCGGTCCAGGCTTTGAGTTTGTTAGCTTTTTCAATCACCGTCCGAGCCTGATCTGGATCATCCCAGAAGGTCGGACTGGACATCTTCTCATCCAGCTTGGCGAGCTCGGCCTGCTTCTCGCCTACCTCAAAGATACCCCCGGAGCTCATCCAGCCGCCCGCGGTGCCTGGCCAGCTCAGCGAGCTGAGCCTGAGTGCCGCTCATATTCTACACTCCTGCTTCTATACTTCCTGCAAAAAATTGCCGGAGCGCGGAGCGCGCCCCCTTAGTGGCCGTACCGGCGGCGAGTGTAGCTGTGCTGTCACACCCGGTCAAGCGGGCGTGCCGAGCAGTTCGAAGTCTATCTTGCGCGCCTCTTTGTCCACCCGGGCTACCTGCACCTGCACCGGGTCTCCGAGTCCAAAGCGGTGCCCCCCGCGGCGGCCTGTCAGCGTGTGGCGCTCCTCGTCGAACTCATAGTAGTCGGCGCCCAGGGTGCTGACGTGTACCAGACCTTCCACATGCACCGCATCGAGGAGGATGAACAGGCCGAAAGCGGTCACACCGGCGATCGTACCACTGAACTCGTCGCCCAGGTGCGCCTCCATGTACTCGACCTTCTTGAGGTCCACGGAGTCGCGTTCGGCGGCCACCGCTCGCCGCTCCCGCTCCGAACTGTGCAGGGCGGTCTTTTCGAGGCGCTCCGCCTGGGTCTGATCCCTGGGCCCTTTCCCGGTCTTACCCGCCATGCGGCGTACCAGTTGCCGGTGCACCGTCAGATCCGGGTAACGCCTGATCGGAGACGTGAAGTGCGCGTAAGCGCGTGAGGCGAGGCCGAAATGGCCCACGTTGTTGGTAGAGTAGATCGCCCTCTTCATACTACGCAGGGTGACCGTCTGGATGAGCCGTTCCTGCGGCGCGCCCTCTGCCGCGCGCACCAGCTTGGCGATGTGCTTGGGCTTGATGGTACCGGAAGGCAGAGTGTGGCCGAAGGCCGCCGCCACAGACCTGAGATTCTCCATCTTGTCCTCGGACGGAGTTTCATGGACCCTGTAGATGAGCGGCAGTTTATCACCCAGGGCAGACTCGGCCACGGTCTCGTTGGCCAGGATCATGAAATCTTCGATAAGCTGGTGAGCTTCGAGCCGCTCGATCCGCAGAATCGCTTCGGGCTTCCCCGCTTCGTCCAGTATCACCCGAGATTCCGGCAGGTCGAAGTCGATGCTCCCGGCCCTCTGCCGTCTGCGCCGAATGGAGCGGCTGAGTTGAACCAGGTGCGAGACGGACTCTTCTACGCTCGCTTTAGCGCCGTCGCTTCCGCCGTCGAGAATGGCCTGAGCGTCTTCATAGGAAAGCTTGGCGCGGCTGTGAATCACCCCGCGCACAATGCGCCGGTCGAGGATGGTTCCGTCGGCGGCAATGCGCAGAATCACCGACATCGTGAGGCGGTCCTGGCCCAGCTTGAGTGAGCACAGTCCGCCAGACAGCACGTGGGGAAGCATGGGGACGACGCGGTCTACGAGATACACGCTGGTTCCGCGGTCGAACGCCTCGCGGTCCAGGGCCGAGCCCGGCTTCACATAGTAGGAGACGTCCGCGATGTGGACGCCCACTGTGAACTCGCCGTCGGGTCCTTTGCGTACCGAGAGGGCATCATCGTGGTCCTGGGCGTCGGCCGGGTCGATCGTGAACACGGTGTCCTCCCGGAAGTCCTCGCGGCCCTCAAGATCCTCGCTCCGTACTCCTCTGCGCGCGATTTTGTCAGCTTCCTTGTCGACATCGGCCGGGAACTCGAGCGGTAGCTGATGGCCGATGATGATAGAGAGGACGTCCACGCCGGGATCCTCGGGCGCACCCAGTACGCGCGTCACGCGGCCAACGGGGTTTACCTCACCCTGCCCCCACTCCTCGATCTCTGCCACTACCATCGTGCCGGCCGGAGCCTTCGCCGCCTCCCCGGCCGCTTCAGCGGGAATGAAAAGCTCCAGATTGAGTGCCGGCTCGCGGGGATGCACGACTCCGTAGCCCTTGTGAGGAGTGTAAGCCCCCACCACCTGAGACCAGGCCCGAGTCAGAACCCGAACCAGACGTCCTTCCGGGTTCCGTCCGGGCCGGTGCTTCTCCACCCGAACGACGATGCGGTCTCCTTCAACCGCTGAGCCCAGATTACGCCGGCGCACGAACACGTCGGCCTCACCAGGTGTCTCGCGTACCACGAACCCGTCGCCCTGCCGGGTCGTCTGCAGGACCCCGACGACAAGATTCAGGTCGCGCGGGACCCCATACCGCCCTTTGCGCTGACGATAGACGCGCCCTTCGTCCTCCAGCCTGCTCAGAAGGTCCCGGAAGTCGCGGTACGCCGAGCCGGAAATGTCGAGCGCCTTGGCCAGATCTTTAGGCTTCAGCGGCCTTTCTTTGAGCTGACGGATGATGTCTTCGGGACCAACCGGGAGGGGTTCGATCAGAACTCCAGACCGACTCGAAACTGGAAGGGCGTGCCGTCATCAAAGCCGGCGAAGTCGTCAAAGATGTGGCCGAAATCCAGGATAAGCCGGTCCACACGGAGCCCGACTCCAAGAGTGGCCCCGGAGCGCGCCTCTCCGGCCCAGGCGTATCCGCCCCGCACGAACAGGAGGCCGCGCAGTCCGAGTTCCGCGGCTGCAGAGCCCTGCAGGTCGTCGAATTCGGACCAGGTCTGCTGAGCATCCGCCAGGATCCGCAGGCTGGGCCCACCCAGAGCGCGCGGTCCGGCAGGAAGACCGTCCATAAGTACGTAGGAAGCGCCCACCCGAATCCGTGTCGGCAGCGGGTCAGCCGGGCTGCCCTCTTCCAGGGCCACCGACGACCCGAGGTTTCTGAGCACGGCTCCGACGGTGAGGCCCGGGAGCATTGGGAGCGGGGCCACGGCGCCCACATCGAACACATGCGACGTCGAGCTCAGCCCGAATTCGGAACAGGCTCCTGCACAGGCGCTCTCGAACCGGACGAGCTTGTAACTGATCCCCACGTCGACCAGAGGGCCCACGGGCACAGCGGCGGACAGGATGAGGACCTGATTCGAAATGTCCAGGACCCCGATGTCATTGTTGAGAGCATCGCGCGCATCGATCTCACCAACGGCGAGATCGTAGTACGCGATACCGACCTGCCCCATGCCCATAGGTGTGACCAGGCCGAAGATCTGCCCGGTAGTACCGAAGTCGTCCGAGCGAACGTAGTACAACTCGCGGTGATCGAGGCCTGCGATGCCGGCCGGGTTCCAGAGCACGCTCTCGGACTCGCCTCTGAGCGCGGTGGTGCTCCCCGCCAGGCCTATGGCGCGGGCGCCGACCGGGATCAACAGGAACGAAGCGGCCTCTGAGGCGGACGCGTCCTGGGCCAGATCAGGCGGAGTTTGAGCTCCAGCCGGGGTGCTGGCCGTGGCGCTGGCCGTCAGTACCGCGGCGGTCGCCAGCCAGCGGACGAGCGGGAATCGCGGAGGTCTAATACGCAGCGGAGGTCTAATACGCCGTCGCCTCGTCGATCAACATGATCGGGATGTCTTCGTCTATCCCGTAGTCCAGCCGGCAAGCTTCGCAGCGCAGTACCTGCTCCTCCTGTCTGTACTCCAGGTCACCTTTGCACTTTGGGCAGACGAGCAACTCAAGGAGGGTCGAATCGAGGGCCATGTCTTGTCCTCTTATGTTCTTTCCGTCACCGTGGTCGGATACCCGAGAAGCTTAAGTTTGCCCCTGCGCTTGCGCCAGTTTGCCAGCACCTTCACCCGCAGCTCCAGGTAGACGGGCTCGCCGATGAGTTCTTCGATCTTGCGCCTCGAATCCATGCCGATCTGTTTGAGGGTCTGGCCGCCCTTCCCGATTACGATTCCCTTCTGAGAGTTACGCTCTACGTACAGGGAGGCCGAGATGAAGGTGGAACGCTTGGGAGTCGAATCGCGGTATTCCTCTATGCCTACGGCGACAGCGTACGGAACCTCTTCCGACAGACGCTCGAGGCATGTCTCGCGTATCAGTTCCGCGGCCAGAAAACGCACCGATGCCGTGGCCACTTCATCGGTCGGGTAGTACGGGGGAGACAACGGGAGACACTGAAGGATCTCGGCTTTGAGTTCGTCCATTCCGGTGCCTCTGACAGCCACCGTCGGGATTACCGCGCCCCAGTGGTCCAGCGCCTTGAATTGTTGCGTGAGCGCAGCCCCTCTGTCGTTCGTTCGATCTACCTTGTTGAGGCAGAGGATCGCCGGGATACCTGGCGGTACCTCGTAGGCCAGACCGTGTTCGATGCTGGCCTCGAAGCCGGCGTCAACGACATAGACCAGCACGTCCGCGTCGCCCACCGCCTGTTTCGCCTCGGCCAGCATCGATTCCTGCAGCAGATAGCGTGGTTCCAGCAGCCCCGGAGTGTCCACGAAAACGGCCTGGTGACCCTCGTCGGAGAGAATGCCGAGAAAGCGCTGCCTTGTCGTCTGCGCCTTGTGCGTCACGATGCTGAGCTTCTCACCCACCATGACATTGAGGAGCGTCGACTTGCCGACGTTGGGAAGACCGATGATCGCGACGAAACCAGACCGGAAGGTCCCTTCGGGTTGTTCAGTGTGCACACCCCAAGGTGGCCCTCTGGCCGGAAGGCAGCAACAGGCTGCCGCGGATTTGTTGGCTGACCGGCTGCTGCCATTTGGCAGCCGACCTTGTAAGCTCTTTCTCCATGATTTCTGTATCAGGCCTCGAAAAGGCATTTGGCGCCCAGACCCTGTTCACAGGCGTGTCGTTTCTCCTCAACCCGGGCGAGCGATACGGCCTCGTGGGGGCGAACGGCTCCGGCAAGACGACGCTTCTCAACATTCTGAGTGGTGACGAGGAGCCAACGGCCGGAACTGTGACCGTGCCCAAGCGAGCCCGTTTGGGCCTTCTTCGGCAGGACCAATTCCTGTATGAGGACGAAGAGATTCTGGGCGTGGCGCTGAGAGGAAACCCGGAACTCTGGAACGCGATCGTGGAAAAGGAAGCGCTGATCGAGGGAGATGACGCCGATTTCGATGCGGATCGCTTTTCCGAGCTGGAAGAGACGATTCATCGCCACGACGGTTATGCGGCCGAGGCCCGGGCGGCGGAGATCCTGGAAGGGCTGGGCTTCCCGGCCGAAGTGCATCGGCGCCCGCTGTCGACGCTGTCGGGCGGATTCAAGCTGCGGGTCCTTCTAGCGCAGGCTCTGGCGGGTTCGCCCGACGTCCTTCTGCTGGACGAGCCCACCAATCACCTGGATATCCTGTCGATCCGCTGGCTGGAGAAGTTCCTGCGAACTTTTGCAGGCCCCATCGTGGTCATCTCCCACGACCACCGCTTTCTGGACAACGTGTCGACCCACATCCTGGACGTGGACTACCAGACAGTGATCCGCTACCGCGGCAACTACACCGATTTTCTGAGGGACAAGCAGGAAGAGCTTGTCCGGCGTGAGAAGGAAATCACCAAGCGTGAGCGAGAGATCGCTCATCATCAGCAGTTCGTGGACCGATTCAGGGCCAAAGCCAGCAAGGCTCGGCAAGCCCAGAGCAAGCTCCGCCTGATCGAGAAGCGCGCCGACAATCTACAGGCCCTGCCCCAGAGTTCACGCCGATACCCGGGCTTCCGATTCGAGCCGCGCCGTCCAAGCGGCCAGGAGGTACTGGAGATCAAAGGGATCAAGAAGGCGTTCGGTGACAACGAAGTGCTCCACGGCGTGGACCTGACGATCGACCGCGGTGACCGGCTCGCGATAATGGGCCCGAACGGGATCGGTAAATCCACGCTGCTCAAGATAATCATGGACGAGTTGGCGCCGGACGCGGGAACGGTCAGGTGGGGGTACGAGACGCACCCCAGTTACTTCGCGCAGGACCACAAGGAGCAGTTCGAGTCCCCGGAGCAATCCGCCGACGATTGGATCGCGGCAGCCTGTCCAGGCCGGACAGTCGGGTTTGTGCGAGGTGAGCTGGGCCGTGTCCTGTTCTCGGGTGACGACGCCAAGAAACGGCTGGGCAGCCTGTCCGGGGGCGAAGCGGCACGCCTCGTGTTCTGCCGCATCGCCATCGAGCAGCCCAACGTTCTCATACTGGATGAACCCACGAACCATCTCGACCTCGAGTCGATCGAAGCGCTGGTAGAGGCGCTGCGGAGCTACGAAGGGACACTTGTGATCGTCTCGCACGACCGCTGGTTCGTCTCTCAGCTCGCGACTCGCATCGTCGAAATCACGGCCGATGGCGTCAACGACTACCGCGGCACGTACGCCGAATACGTGCACCACTGCGGCGACGACCATCTGGATGTCGACACCGTGGTTCTGAGGGCCAAGAAGGAAAAGCAGGCGGCCCGGGCTGCGCGGGAGGACGGGGCTGGAAGGTCTACCCAGAAGGATGGCGCCTGGAAGTCTACTCAGAAAGACGGCGCCCGGAAGGATGCTGCAAAGAAGGACGCTGCCGCGAGCAAGTGGAAGAGTGAGGAGCTCCGGAGCCGCCGCGACAAGATCACGGTCGAGATCGAAAAAGCGGAGTCCCGCGTGTCAGAGATTGATGAAATTTTCTGCGACCCGAACTTCTACGACAGCACGCCCACGAGTGAGGTTCGGCAGTTGGAGTCGGAGCGCACGAAGTTGCAGGCCAAGCTTGGGGAGCTAGTGCGCGAGTGGGAAGAAGTCGAAGAGGCGCTGGCCGCGCTGGGATGACTCGCCGCCCGCGGTCGCGGGTGCCCGCCCGCGACGGTCGCGGAGCTGATCCCTGCTGGCAAGGGTCCAGAATGGCTAGCGAAACTCAGGTGCCCCTTGAGGGTTAACGAGACAGTCGGCCGAACTGGCCGTCTCTTGGCCCCACTCGCCATGTCTTGAAAACTGGCATGTGAACTGGCGCCATCTGTCACCTAAACCGGGCAGCAGGAGGAACCATGCTGGCGTCCATTTCGCTGTTCGCCGTGTTCCTATCAGCAAGCGCCGTGTCGGCCGGCGCTCAGGATTCTCCGGAGTTGATTCGCTCTCATGGCGACGCCAACGGCGTCGTGTTGGTAAACGTCAAGGCCGTTCTATTGGGTGATGTCAGCCTTATAGCGTTGACGGACCCGGAGCCTGCAGTGCATGCATTGCGGGGTGCAGGTCTCGACGAATGGGGCCGAGAAGGGCGCGGACCTGCCGAGTTGAAGGACCCGGTGGCGATTACCTGGGCCGGCAAGGACCTGCTGGTCCTGGATCAAAACCAACAGAAGCTCGTATCGTATCGGGCCGACGGCACGTTTCTTAGCTCACGCGCGCTTGGTGGAGTATGGGCAAACCGGGTGTTTGTCGTGGGGGCCGACACGGTGCTGGGAACATTTACCTTGGCGGGCAGCGCTGTAGTTCGCTTGCGTGGGAGTTCGGCCGACACAATTCTCGCCTTCAACCCGTCCCAGGACCAACTTGTACTGAAGGCCGCCGGCGCTCCGTCTCTTACCCTACCCCAGCCCTTCGCCGCGCTCGACCGCTGGACGTTGCTGCCGGGCGGGGTGGTCGCGCACTGGCAACCCGAAGATGACCAGTTGCATTTCTACAACATCGATGGGAAGCCGGTTGGCCAAGCCACTGTGCCAGCGGGCGACGTTCTGGTTTCGGAAGCGGATCGAGAGTATTGGGTCGAGACGGCCATCCCCGAGGACTTCATGGGCCGGCGGGTGTTTGAGCCACTGCGACCAATCGCTCGAGATCGCGCCACCTTCCCCAGACTGTTTCCGGCGGTGCTGAATCTACTCCCCGATCCGAACGGGAATGTGTGGATTCAGCGCAGCGTAGCGTCGAGCGGAGAGTCGTGGATTTCGGTGGACAGGGCGGGACGCGTTGTCAGTGAAGTTGAATTGCCAGTGGGCCGCGAGTTGTTGGCTGTCGGGAGAGAGGAACTGGCGGTGCTGTCAAAGGACGAGTGGGATATCGAGACCATCGAACTGTACGCGCGGCCGAGCGGCTGATCGTCGGCAGCTTCGTCTGAGTGAATGAAGTTGCGGGGCGAGAGTTCGCTGGCCAGCCGATGGGCCTTGAGCGCCAGAAGTATCACCAGGCCCTTGAGTTCATTGGCGGGCCGACACTTGGGCGCGCCGGGCCAGCCGGGAATCTGGAGCCTTGACAGGATTCGGGGCGGACCAAGTGCTGGGGTCCGAAACCTACTCTTGATGCGGCTGTTGAGCCTCCCTCCGTCCCGCCTGCCAGCCGCCGTTCGAATCCCGTGCCGCGCTTGATCTCTGAGGCCCCGTTTGCAGGCCTGTGAGCCGCTCCGGAGGCCCGAAAACCCCGTGTTATATTGGTATTTCGGTATATGTTCGGTTTGAATGCCTCGGCACACGAGAGTTACACGATGGTCTACTTCGCTCGTCACATTACCTGCACGCTTCACGTCCGCGAGACGGTGAGCGAGTACTGCACGTCTGCATCTCCAGCTGCCTCCGGTTCTGACCCATTCGACGACGCCGACTCATTAGAAGAGCTCGAAGAGGAGATCACCGTCCTGGCGGCACATATTCATGCCGCCACGCACCGGCTGCTGGTATTGATAGCCGAGTTCGACCGGAGGCGTGGCTGGGAGCTGGGCGGTCACCGGTCATGTGCTCACTGGCTCGCGTTTCGTACCGGGTTCGATATGGGTGCGGCGCGTGAGAAGGTGCGTACGGCACGGGCCCTGACCGATCTACCAGCCATAGGCGCCTCCATGAGCCGCGGTGAGCTGTCATTCTCGACTGTGCGGGCTCTTAGCCGTGTGGCCACATCCGAGAACGAGACTGATCTCCTGCCGCTGGCCCGTGGCTGCACTACTGCCCAGGTAGAACGACTGGTGCGCGGCTGGAAGCTGGGTAGCAAGCAAGACGAGGAGGCCAGGGAGCGGGAGCGCTACGAGTCACGCACGCTGTCCATATTTCCCGACAACGAGGGCATGTACGTGGTCAGGGGCCGGCTCACTCCCGAGATCGGCGCTCTTCTGATGCGTGCTGTCGAAGCGGCGAGCGACGTGCTGTACCGGGAGCAGTACACGAAAAGCGTTTCAGCTGAAACGTTTCCTGAGGAAGCGGCCCGGCGGCGGGCCGACGCACTTGGTCTTATGGCCGAGCGCGCCCTGGCGGCCGGGTTCGGCGAGGGGGCTCCTATCAGTGGATCAAGCGCCGAGCGTTACCAGGTGATGCTGCACGTAGACGCTGACACACTGGCGTCCGAAGGAGAACAGGGTCGATCGGAGCTGGAAGACGGCACACGCGTTTCAGCTGAAACGTCCCGCCGGCTCGCGTGCGACGGTGCCGTGGTAGCAGTCGGTCACAGCACGGACGGATCCGTGCTCAGTGTGGGCCGAAGGACGCGCACCATATCGCCCGCTCTACGCCGGGCGCTCGATGCGCGTGACAGCGGCTGCAGGTTTCCCGGCTGCGGGCTGCGCTTCACCGACGCGCATCATGTCCGTCACTGGGCTGACGGAGGCGAGACCTCGCTCGAGAATCTGCTGCTGCTGTGCCGCCATCATCACAGGCTGGTGCACGAGCAGGGCTGGCGGATCGAATTGTGGAGATCGGGAACGGGTCAGGCCGATCAGCCGGCCTTCGTAGATCCGAAAGGGCAGACCCACGCGGGGTTTCGCCGGAGTTCGTCTCGTTCGCCGCAGCTGCCACCCGATCCCGTGGCCTCGTTAGTCGAAGACACCAGCAGTCGAGGTGCCGACCCAGATTTCTACACCGCGGGCGCACGCTGGAAACGCGAGGCCGACATCCCCGACTCAGTCTACTTCACGGCTCTGGAGGCTGTCGAGGCTCCGGGCTGAGGCTGGGCACCGGGCTGAGCAGCGGCGCCGGGGTGAAACGAGGCGCTCGGGTGAGCGCGCGGGCGCCGTCGTGAGCCCGGGACGCCAGAGCCACTTGAGCGCCGCGGGCACCTCCAGCCTACTCCGCGGGTTCCGGTGCACAACCATCCTGTCACTTACAGCTAGGCTGCCACGACGCCGCGCAGCCTATCGATCTGCTGCTCATCGCCCAGTACGATGAGCGTATCGCCCGTGTGCAGCGGCTCCTCCGGACCCGGGTTGTATTCCAGCGGCCCTTCACCGGCGGTGCGGGCCGGATT
>JBDLJJ010000026.1:0-27917 GCA_039714435.1 Gemmatimonadota bacterium
CGGGATTGATCTGTCTACTCCATTGGCGCCGGTGAAGCCGTTGAACAACACCAATCGATCCCGCAGAGTGACCGAGTCCGGGATTGCAGATCTCCTATTGGGGAAGGCAGCGCTATCGCTTGACGACGGCAGGCGGAAGAGAGGCGACTGTTGTCCCGGGACAGCCGTGGACACAAGAGTCAGCAGAAAATTAGCCGCGATCTCAGTCGCACCTATCTCGACCGATAACGTTTCCGGCCCATAACCGATCGCGGTAGCACGGACGTCATGGTTTCCCTCTGGAACGCTGGTGATAGCATAGCGGCCACTGAGGTCTGTAGTCGTCGCCAAAGAGGTTCCCATGACGACAACTTGAGCAGCTACAACGGGGAGTCCCGAATCAGCGTCAGAGACGGACCCCTCGAGAGTCGTCACGTTCTGAGCGGCGACAGCAACTGGCAAAATTAGCGCCGTAGCTACGAGACAGCCCAAGGTGGTCAATCGGAATGGCGGGAGGCCTACTAACCATAGACGTGCAGGCAAATACCCGGGGGCCGGATGAATCGAATCGGCATGAGTAGGTGCGGGTCCGTCGCTCCGTCCAGGAAAATTCACAGCACTACCTCCTGGAAAAGTTACTAAATCACTGTAAGTATAGCCGTTTGGCAACGCGAAATCCAAAAAATCCTATGACTCTTCCCGCGGAGCGAATACAGCAAGCCACTTCTTGGCCTGAGTTCGCCGGGAGGCGGTCACCGGACTTCGGGCCGCCCAAGCGCACGCGCGCCTATGCCTCACCGCATGTCTTGATCGCGAAGCCTGAGCAAGGTCTCGATGCTGTCCCACCACATGAGGCGTGTCGGAGCGGGAGGCGCCAGAACTACCGGCGGCATCAGTACGGGGTGCATTCGGGCCTCCTCCCAATACGCCGTGTGGATGTTCACCTCCGGCGGTTCGACGAGAATTGGTTCGGGCAGGGCCAGGTCGCTGATGGCCGGTTCATCCGGTACTTGCGAGTGATCCGCTACCTGCGAGTTCGCCTCATAGTCAAGCGCGCCGCACGGGGCGGAAGTCGTGAATTCTTGGGCCATCAGACTCGTGGCGCTTGCAAGCATAGCCAGCAGTGCCAGGATAACGGCTCGGTATGCGATGTTGATGTTGGTCGTGCTATTCATGATTGCCTCCCTGCGCGCTACGCGGAGTTCCGGTTCTCTTCGGCCAGCCAATATTCGGGCACCTTGCTTCGTCGGCCGGTCGCTGGTGAGCATGTTCACTCCGGACGCGTCAGCGCGCCGTCGGCTGTACGTCACGGGCAAGTGACGGTTGAAGGGGTAAGGCGGACTCGTGCGGGCATTGGTACCTTGCGGCCGTGAAAGCCAATCGCGGCGCAATGTTATTGATAGCGGGGATCGTCCTCCTGGGCGGCCTTCTGCGCTACTGGGGTAGTCTGGGAGACTTGTGGCTGGACGAGATCCACTCCCTGCAATTGATTCTCGGCCTGACGAGTGCGAGCGAAACCTTCACCGCCCTGCACGGGGACGGTAACCACTATCTCAACAGTCTCTTCCTTTACCTCCTGGGTTGGCAGGAGGACTGGACTGTCTACCGCTCGCTGTCCCTCGTAACCGGCCTGGCCGCGGTGCTGATGGGCAGCCTTATCGGGTGGCGCCGCGGACCGCTTACCGCAGTGACCTGCACGCTACTCCTGTCGTTTTCGTTCCCGCTTATCGTCTACTCCTCGGAGGCGCGAGGGTACGCCCCGGCAATATTCTTCGCGCTGGTTGCCTATTTCGCACTAAGGCAGATTCTGGACGAGGGCGGCCGTGGCTTTGTCGTCCTGTACTGGTCGGCCAGCGTGCTGGGTTTCGTGTCGCACCTTTCCTTCGCGCACTTCTTTCTGGCGGGCCTCTTGTGGTCCGCCTGGCGCCTGCGTCCCGGCCGGACTTTGCTGGCCTGCGCCGTGCGCTTCGCCGAGATTCAACTCGTACCTCTAGCGTGTCTCGCAGTCCTGTCCGCGCTCAGTATCGCGCCCATGCAGATTGCCGGAGGACCATGGATCGGGATCGCACGCACCCTGGCCCAGGTCTGCGCACTGGCCCTGGGCATTCCGCATCAGGCACCCTGGATCGCTGCCGCCGTCCTCGCATGCGTCGTGCTGGCAGTTCTGGGCCTGCTCGCTCTGCGCCGGTCGGGCTCCGACGAGTGGATCCTGTACGCCGGGACGCTGCTTCTGGTGCCCGGGTTGCTAATGATCGCGCGGCCGCCCGGGACCATATTTCCGCGCTATTTCCTCATCCCTCTGGTCTTCTTCTTGCTTCTGATGGGTCACCTTCTCGCTGACTGGGCCGGCCGGGGCCGCGCCGGACGACTCGCCTGGATCGGGGTTATGCTAGCCGTCCTGATCGGCAACGGCGTGGAGACCGCCCGCTTCCTGGAACGGTCGCGCGGGCACTACATGGATGGTCTGACGTACATGGTCGAGCAAAGCGTTGGCGCAGAGGTCAGCGTGGGGAGCGATCATCCGTACCGCAATCCGATGGTGCTTGCCTTCTACAGCCGCCATCTGCCGGACGGGGCGCAGGTCACGTACTTTGGCGAGCGCTACCTGCCGATAGGCAACCAGATCGTCCTCTCCGACGGTAACGACTGGCCCGCGGATGGCACCGAGTGGTTCGTCGTGCACAGCTTCGAGCGCGAACCTGTCCCGTCAGAGACTCTCGAGGTGCGCGGCGTGGAGTACGAACTGGCCCGATCGTTCGGGTACTACGGATTGTCAGGCTGGCACTGG
Source organism: Gemmatimonadota bacterium (assembly GCA_039714435.1). Lineage (GTDB taxonomy): Bacteria > Gemmatimonadota > Gemmatimonadetes > Palauibacterales > Palauibacteraceae > JAZDDE01. The sequence continues at coordinate 2,768 of JBDLJJ010000026.1, forward strand.
ATCTTGTACCACCGCCTAGGGTCTGGCTGAAGCATCGACCTCGCACTCTTCGGCGCAGCGGCCTGACAACTTCATCCGGTTGGCGGCTATCCATCCGTAGATCCGCCTGGTGACGCCTCGAACCAGAGGCACGCTGTAGAGCCACGTCCAGCGCCTGAAGTAGGGGAGTCGAGCGGCAATCTGATGTACACCGTCGGCTCCGACGTGCACGCATCCGTTTTCTTCGATAACCCGAATACCGCTGCTGAAATCCTCGAGCGCTAGTTGGCGAAACCGCTCGTCCAGGCCGGGTGTGTTCCGCGGTACATACTCGAATTGCTCCCAGCGGTCCCGTGACCGAATCGCGTCGATACTGCGCCGGCAGAAGGCGCACTCACCGTCGTACACGATCGTGATTTGCTGCCTGCGGTTCTCTCCCATGTCAGGACTCTATGTCCCGGTCCTTCCTAATGGCAAAGAGACGCCCACAGCTCTGCGCCGTTAGTGAACCGGATCCGGCTCAGTCGCTCGCCGCGATCTCCAGCAGCTGGGGCGCGAGCTCGAAGTGCCTGGCTCCGCGGCCCTGATTCATGATGACCGCTACGGTCGTGCCAGTGTCCGGGTCGAACAGCATGAGACTGCTTCCGAGCGGAGAACCGCCGCTGTGCCCCCACTGCTCGCGTCCCAGATAGCTGTACCTCCGGATGCCAAGCCCGGCTCCGGACTCACCCCGAATGTTGCCGGCCGCGGGCACGAACTCGAGCATTTGCTCGCGCATCGCCTCTCCGAACACGCCGCCCGTGAACAGAGCGCGGCCCCAACGGGCCACGGTGCGAGCGTTCGAGAACAGGCCGAAGGCAGAGTTCCCGAGTGTAAGTAGCGACATCTGATCCAGCGGCGCGGTCTCGTCGCTCGCACCCTGGCCTGACCAGGCCTGGGCCACAGGGCCAGCGGGAGTCTCGTGGCCCGGGAGAAAGATCTCCCCCATTCCAAGAGGATCCCAAAGCCGCGCATGATACAGCTCTGTTATCGACTGCCCGGCGGCCGCTTCGGCTATCATGCCAAGTAGAACGAAAGCGGTGTTCGTGTACTGCGTTCTGTCGCCGGGCTCGAAGATCTTGGGGCCCACGTACTCGATCAGCTCGCTAGACATGAACACTCGCGCGGGATCAGCGTTGACCGCGGGTCCGAGCTCCGGACTGCGCGTGTAGTTCGCGAGGCCGTTGGTATGGTTCAGAAGCTGCCGGATCGTGATCACGCCATCCACGTTCTCCGTCTCGGGGAGCCAGTGGGAGACAGGGTCGTCCAGGCCAAGGACGTCCTCCTCCGCAAGCTGTAGCACGACGGCGCCTGTCATCGTCTTGGTGATACTGGCGATCCATATGAGGTGCTCCGGCTCGAGATCGCTGGACGCGCTCTCTACGCCAGCCGTGCCGACCCACTCCGCGCCATCGGATGTGATTACCGCCGCACTTACCCCGCGATGACTGGACGCCTCCGCCCAGGCGTCGAGCGCGGCTTGCAGTTGCGCCGCCTGGCGAACGGATGCTGGCGGGGGAGGTGGCAAAATGTTGGGTGGAGAGCCGGCCTGGCTGAACCCGACCACTCCCGGGCTGGAGCAACCGGCCGCTGTCAGGATCGCCAGAGCAGCTACAGCTCGACGGTTGAAGAATTTACGAACTATTTGCTGCATGCATTCCCCCGGTTCGATACCGATAGTCAGCCGCTAGTTAGCAATTGGCTGGAAAGTGATCGCGCCTGTGCAACACGTTGGGTCGGCACAACGTTTGACCGGACGCGCCCGCAACTTTGCGCCGCCTGGCCATCACGAAGAGGACAGGTCCCGCTCAAAGATCTGGTTGAGAGCAAGCGTGAACAGGACGCGAAGCTTGTTCTTCAAGCCGAGTAGCTTCAGCAAGTAGGCGGAGCGATAGATCCACCAGGCCAGCCGCCCGGTGATCTGTAAGCCGAGCAGATCTACGAAGGCGACCCCGGAGCCCAGCGAGACGATCTTGCCGGCGTGATGCGCGTGATACGGTTCCAGGGCCCGGCCCAAGGCGTGGTTCTCGATGTTGGCGGCCGCTCTGATTCCCTGGCTGATCGCTATCGGCGCTACACGCGGATAGGGCCTGCCCGTCCTTTGATCCAGCAGGATCGTGAGGTCACCGGCCGCGAAGACTCTCTCCTGTCCTTCCACCTGAAGGTATTCATTTATCTTGAGGGCCCCACGCTCGGTCGGAAGGGCGGCGGAGCCGACCCACTGCGAAGGGACAGTTCCGGCGGTCCAGATGAGAGTATTGGCCGCGATTGTCTGCTCCCCCGTCGAGTTTGTCATCGTGATCAGACCGGGAGCCGCGCTCTGAATGCGGGTCCCGAGCCGAACGTCGATTCCGCGCTCGCGGAGACGGCCCAGACCGGCTGCCGCCAGCGCGTCGTCCCAGCCATTCAGGATGCGATCGCCCGGGTCGGCCAGAATGACATGCGCCCTGGGTAGGCCCTGGTAGTATGGCGCCAGCACTGAGTTAGCCAGGTGATACACCTCGCTGGCTACCTCCACCCCGGCCGGTCCGGCGCCGGCTACAACGAAAGTCAGACCCGCCGCGCGGATTTCCTGTGAGACTCCCGGCGCCGAAGCCTCCTCCATGGCCCCGATCACCCGCCCGCGAATCGCCAGCGCGTCATCCACGGATGTGAGCGGCAGGCTATTGTCGGCTAGAGCCTGATTGCCGAAGTAGCCCGGTTCAGCGCCAGTGGCGACAACCAGGTAGTCGTAGCGAAGCTCGATTCCGCCCGCGGTAAGCGTGCGCTTCTCCAGGTCCAACCCCTCCGCCGCGGCTCGCATGAACCCGAAACCGTAGCGCCGCCCCAGCACTCTGTACGGATAGGTGACGTGCTCCCGGCCCAGATTTCCGGCCGCGACTTCCGCCAGGAGAGGAGTGAAGGTGAAGTAGTTGCGGGGGTCGACGAGCGTGATGTCGGCTCCTTGCTGTCCGACTTCCGACCTGGACAGGTAGGTAGCGGCGTAAACGCCGGCGAATCCGCCACCTACCACGACAATGCGCGTCTCCTCCATGCTCCTGAACCGTCAGAACGGGAGGCTGAGGCGTGGCAGCCGGTCCTGGTAGAAGACGATCATGGTGCCGATGGAAGTGATCGCCGCGACGAGCACGATGCCGGCCGCCTGAGTTCCCAGGCACCACAGCATGGCGCGCCGATCCTCCTGCAGGTAGGTCCGCTTGCGGCCGCTCCAGTACAGGAACAGCGCGTACACGCCAACCATGACCGTGGCCAGCACGACCTTGATTCCCAGCCAGCCTCCGATAGGTCCGTCGAATCGGGCGATCGTTCCCACCAGACCGTCCCGCAGGCCCGCCGCCATGGCCAGCACCGTAGTTACCACTCCGAGCCAGGTGTTGGTTCGGGCCAGCCGGTAAATCCGGTCCTCGAACACACTCGTGGCCAGTCCGCGAAACAGCCAGGCGTACATGGCCACGAAGGCGGTGATGAAGAACGCGACGTGCAGATGCACGAAAAGCGGATGAAGAACTCTCATGGGTTCGAAACTCGGCGGGCTATCGGCGGGTTCCCATGACAACCCTGGACGAGGAGATATTGAAATGCAGCACGCGCCAATCAGATCAGGACTAACTGTCTGGATCGCTTTGTGGCTGGTGGGCTGCGGTAGCCCACAGCCGGATGCCCGAGAAGCGCAGGATGCCCAGGAGCCGGAAATCAGCGCTGAGGGTCCGGGCAGAGTGGTGATCCGAATGACGGACGACATGCGCTTCGTCCCACCGAATCCGGTGATTTCTCCCGGCGACACAGTGGTGTGGATCAACGACGGCAGTCTTCCGCACACTGCAACGGACAACCCGGGAACCGCAGCCGTTCCAGCGAACAACATCTTGCCCCAGGGTGCGGAGCCGTGGGACTCAGGCAGCCTGGACGCGGGCCAGCGATTCGAGCACGTTCCGACCGCCGCGGGCGAGTACACCTATGTATGCGTGCTTCACGAGGCGGCCGGCATGATCGGGCGTCTGACCGTGGAATAGACCCGGGCCGTCTATGGCCGATTTCAGCCTGGTGCAGAAATCGCGTGGGGAAATCCCCCTTTTTGCTGTAAGGTTATTTCCCATAGATCGTTATCGGGGTAGAAAATCAGCTTCAGAACGCTTGACTAGGCAGCACCCTTAAGGGCAATTTGGGCGCTTCCTGCCGTGACTTCTCAAGGGGGCTCTATATGCGAGAACGGGATTCCGGACTCATCATACCCGGAGCCGTGGCTGGAATTCTCGCAGGTACAGTAGTAATCCTCTGGTTTCTGATGCTCGACTTCGCCGCGGGCGATCCCTTCCATACACCAGCACGTCTGGCCGGGGCTGTGCTGGGAGAGCAATTCGCGGGAGCGTGGCCCCGGCTCGTGGTGCTGTACACGATTCTGCACTTCGGAGTGTTCGCGTCGCTGGGTGTGGTCGCCGCCTGGTTTCTGTCCGCTGTCGATGTGAATCCAGGTCTGGTCCCGGGAGTCATCTTCGGGGCTGTGGTGTTCAACGCCGTTCACTACGGCGGACTCCTGTTCGCGGGTACCAATTTTCTCACAGTCGTACCGGTTGGGCACGTAATCGCGGCCAACCTGCTGGGTGGCTTGCTGATGATGGCCTTCTTGCACCGAGCCCAGGGTTCGGATTCGGAATTCGGCTGGCGTATTTTCAGGAAGAACACGCTTCTGTTCGAGAGTCTGGCCACGGGCCTCGTAGGCGCCGCCGTAGTCGCGTCCTGGTTTTTTCTCATCGACATTGTGACCCGTGTGCCATTTCACACACCCGCCGCGCTGGGTTCGGCGATCATTCTCGGCGCCAAGACGCCGGCCGAGACGCAGTTCGGCCCGGGTGTGATCGGCGCCTACACGTTTCTGCATATCGCGGCTTTCTGGGCCGCGGGATTTTTCTTCGTCTGGCTGGCCCGGCAAGCCGAGCGGGCGGAGGGCTTCTGGGTTCGCAGCGTTGCTGTGCTGGTACTCCTTGAAATCCTGTTCTTCGGATCTGCCGCCGTCATGAGCGACTGGCTGGTTGCCAACCTGGGCTGGCTGACCATCCTCGTGGCCAACGGCCTGGCCGTGCTCAGCATGGGCCTGTGGATCTGGCGCAGACGGCTCGAGCTGGGAGGCAGGCCATGAACGAACCGCGGCAGACGGGGCACATCGTGTCCATCATCGCGCTTTTCCTGGGCATCATGGCCATGACGGTAGTTGGCTTCTCCGTCGACTGGGCTCCGCCAGTGGCATCCGTGCACGGCCAGGGAGTGGATGCCGTGATGGACTACCTGCTCCTCACCACCGGGACGATCCTGGTCATTGCCAGCCTCATTCTGGTTGCTTTTCTGTGGTACTACGGCCGTGGGAAGCAGCCGGCGTCCCACCGCATCAGCGCCAGAACAGAGCGCTGGTGGACTCTGGTGCCTGTGCTGGGGATGGCCCTCATCGCCGAGGCTGGCGTATTGCTCAAGGGCCTGCCCGTCTGGGAACAGGTATACGGCCATATTCCAGAGGACGCCCTGGTCGTCGACATAACCGCAAAACAGTTCGAGTGGCTGGCGCGCTACCCCGGAGCCGACGGTGAATTCGGCAGCGTCCAACCGTCGCTCGTAGACGGGCAAACCAATCCGGCTGGCCTGGACCGTAGCGGGTCCGGAGCGGACGACATCGTGCTGCGCAACGTGATGCACATCCCGGTGGGCAGACCGGTCCATGTCCGCCTGCGCTCGCTCGACGTTCTGCACAGCTTTTCTATACCGGCCTTCAGGGTCAAACAGGACATCGTTCCCGGCACGGTTGGCCGGACTCTGTTCACCCCGACTCGGGCCGGAAGCTACGAGCTCGCCTGTGCCGAGCTGTGCGGCATGGGTCACTACCGGATGGACGGGAGGATCGTCGTGCACTCACCAGAGGAGTACGAAGCCTGGCTGGCTGAACAAACCGCGAAGGTCCAATGAGCGTCGCCCACGCCGCGCCCCAGAGCTTCTGGAGACGCTACGTCTTCAGCACTGACCACAAGACGATAGGCAAGCAGTACATCATCACGGCGATTTTTATGGCGCTGTTCGCTGTGACCTGGTCGATCCTGATACGGATCCAGATCGCCTGGCCCGATCAGATGTGGCCCTTCCTGGGCAAGCTCTTTCCCGGCCTGTACGAGAGCGGAGTATTGCTTCCCGAGCGCTACCTGAGTCTGGTCACCATGCACGGGACGGTCATGATCTTCTTCGTGATCTCCATTGGGCTGGTGAGCGGGTTCGGGAACTTCATCATTCCGCTCCAGGTGGGGGCGCGGGATATGGCGTACCCGCTCCTGAACATGCTCTCCTACTGGATTATCGTACCGGCCTGCCTGTTGATGCTGGCTTCTTTCTTCGTTCCGGACGGTGCCGCGGCCGGCGGCTGGACCGCCTACCCACCGCTGTCTGCGCTTCCCGAGGCGCTCCCGGGCTCGGGACTGGGGCAGACGCTGTGGATTCTGGCCATGGCCCTGTTCATCGTCTCGTTCACCATGGGAAGCCTGAACTTCATCACCACCATCCTCAACATGAGGACACGCGGCATGTCCATGCTCAGGCTGCCGCTTACCACCTGGACTCTGCTGATCGCCTCTATCCTCGGCGTTCTGGCGTTTCCGGCCCTCACGGCGGCCGCCATCATGCTGCTGCTGGACCGGCTCGGCGACACGGCGTTCTTCCTCCCCGAAGGCCTGGTGCTGGGTGGCCGAGTACTGGAAGGCGGGGGCGGAACGCCGCTTCTGTTCCAGCACCTGTTCTGGTTCCTGGGCCACCCGGAGGTTTACGTGCTCGTGCTTCCGGCCGTGGGCATCGCCTTCGATGTCGTCGCTACGTTCGGGAGGCGCCCCGTTTTCGGGTACCGGACCACCGTATGGTCGCTCCTTGTGGTGGCCGTGCTCAGCATGATCGTGTGGGGCCACCACATGTACACGAGCGGGATGAACCCTTATCTGGGCGAGTATTTCTCGATCATGACGGTGGCCATTACGGTCCCGTTCGCGGTGCTCGGCATGAACCTCATCGCCAGTCTTTGGAGGGCTCAGATAAGGCTGACCTCGGCCATGCTTTTCGGCCTGGGCATCATCGTGGCGATCGGCGTTGGCGGCCTGGGCGGGCTGTGGCTCGGAACGGCGACTTCGGACATGTACCTGCACGACTCGTACTTCGTCGTGGGCCACTTTCACTTGATGATCGGCATCGTGACCGGGTTCGGCATGTTCGCCGGCTCGTACTTCTGGTTTCCCAAGATGTTCGGCCGCATGATGAGCGAGCGGCTCGGGAAGCTCCATTTCTGGCTCACCATGGCCCCGGTGTTCGTGGCTTTCATCTGGATGCATTGGCTGGGTCTGGCCGGACATCTGCGGCGTTTGTATGACCCCACTACATACGACTACGCGGCATCGACGCAGTGGATGAACGTGGTCATCAGCTATGCGCTGTTCGTGGCCGCCGCCGCGCAGATTCTGTTCGTGGTGAACTTCTTCTGGAGCATGTTCCGGGGCGCCCGCGCGGAGGCGAACCCGTGGGAGGGCGCCAGCCTGGAGTGGACGACCGCATCTCCGTCTCCGCACCTGAACTGGGACACGGTTCCCGCTGTGGTACGTGGCCCGTACGAGTACCGTGTTGAGGGAGCCGAAGACGGCTATCTGCCCCAGGCCGAGACGCTCGCCGCGGTACCCGGAGGTACAGGGTGAGCGAGGCCCTGGCTGCCGTGGGCGCGGTCCGTCACGATCCGGAGGACCGCGAGGGACCCTACACGATGGGCCTGGTAGCGCTCCTGGCCACGGTGGGCATGTTGTTCGCGGCGTTTACGGCGGCGCTCTTCATGCGCCGAACCGGATCGGACTGGACCAGTGTGGCCCTGCCGTCGGCGGTCTGGATCAATACCCTATTTCTGATCGGGTCCAGCTTGACCGTAGAACTGTCGCGCGCCGCGATTCGCCGGGACGCGCCAGGCACTGCCGCGGCGCGGCTGCGGGCCTCGCTGGTGCTGGGGACACTGTTTCTGATCGGTCAGGTCGCAGCCTGGAGCATACTGGCGCGCCAGGGAGTGTTTCTTCCCAGCAGTCCGAACGCCTCCTTCTTCTACATGCTCTCGGCGGTGCATGGTCTGCACGTGCTCGGCGGCTTGGGAGCGCTGCTGTGGGTGCGAAATCGCACGCGTCAGGGAGCCTACAGCGGGACGCGGCACCGCGGGATCGACCATGCGGCCATCTACTGGCACTTCGTCGGCGCCGTGTGGATCTACCTGTTCATCTTGCTTTCGATTCTCTAGAAGCCAGCGGGAAGGGAAGACCCTATGACACAAACGGCGGCCGCGGAGGCTCACTGGAAAGGTGGGGCATCCCCGTTCGGAGTGTCGTGGCAGAAGTTGATGATGTGGCTCTTCCTCATGGGAGACGCCCTGCTGTTCGCCGGTTTCCTGGCCTCGTACGGTTTCGTGCGCCTGGCCAGCGGCACGTGGCCCGAGCAGAGCGAAGTGTTTACGATGGCACTCATCGGGACCATGACATTCGTTCTGATCACCTCCAGTGCGACCATGGCCACGGCCGTAGGAGCGGCCCAGCGCGGCGACCTGGCCAAAGCTCGACGCTTTGTGCTCCTGACCCTCCTGGGCGGAGTGATTTTCCTGGGAATGCAGGCGTACGAGTGGACGAACATCATCCACGAAGGAGCCCGGCTCACGCACAACCCCTGGGGGCCGCCGGCGTTCTCTTCCTTCTTCTTCATGGTCACGGGATTTCACGGTACGCACGTGCTTATCGGAGTACTCATCCTCGCCATCACGACGATTCGGCTCGGAGCCGGGAAGACCACGGAAGAGGGAGTCGAGCTAGCGGGCCTCTACTGGCATTTCGTTGACCTGATATGGGTGTTCATCTTCACTCTGTTCTACTTGATCTAGAAGGATACAAATGGAAGGCCACACGTCGTACAGGACTTACTGGATGGTGTGGGTACTTCTGCTCATACTCACGATCGTTATGATCTTCGTGGAGGCGGCCCGGCTCCCTGCTGCGGCCACCGTTCTTCTGCTCACCATCGCGATGTTCGTGAAGGCCGGAATGATCGGCACCTGGTTCATGCACCTCAGATACGAGACCAGGGCCCTCGTGCTCGCCGTTGTGCTCGGAACCCTGATCACGGCGGCCTTTCTGTGGTTCCTTCTCATCCCTGACGCGCTGGCCACGCTGGAGATGTCTCCCCGCTAGGGCTCCGCCCTCCTCCAAAGCGTGGATCGCCCGGTGCGGAGCGCGCCGCTGTGGTTGTTCTTCCCTACTTCAAGCCGTGGTATTCCGTACAAACTCTTGTAGGCCTATCCCGACATTCTGGCCTGCCACAGCCAGCTATTCTCCTCGTGGCGAGAACTCTTTTCGGAGAGGAAACCGACAGGACGACGCCAAAACCGGGAGAAGAACGATGACCCTACGAAACAGACTTTGCGCAATCATCCTGGTGCCGGCCCTCGTGGCGTCAGCAGCGTGTAACGACGAGGACCCGGTCATCACGGAGCCCACCCCGGAACCCCAGCTGACCATCTCCTACATTGGTTCAGAGAACTGCGGATTCTGCCACACAGAAACCTTCAACGAGTTCAGAAAATCGGGGCATCCCTATAAGCTCAACAAAGTGGAGAATGGTACGCCGCCTGTGTATCCGTTCTCCGAGGTCCCGAATCCCCCTGCCGGCGTGTCATGGAACGACGTAACGTACGTCATCGGTGGCTTCGGCTGGAAGGCGAGGTTCATCGGAAACGACGGCTATATCATTACACAGGGGGGGAGCAACCAGTACAACCTCGCCACCGGCGAGTGGGTCGATTACCACAAGGATGAACTGAAGCCCTACGATTGTGGATCGTGCCACACGACCGGTTTCCGTCCGGAAGGAAACCAGGATGATTTGCCGGGGATTCTCGGCCAGTGGGAGTTTCCCGGGGTCCAGTGCGAAGAATGCCACGGTCCTGGAAGCCTGCACGCAGAGTCGCCTCAGAACGTGGCCATGACTATCGATACTCGCGCCGAAGCGTGCGGCAGCTGTCATAATCGAGGTGGTGTGAACTCCGATATTCCCGCCAGCGGCGGGTTCATCAGGCATCACGAACAGTTCAACGAGATGGCCTCGAGCCCTCATGTTCTTCTCGAGTGCATCACGTGCCACGATCCGCATACCGGCGTGAAGAACAACGATCAGGAGGGAGCGTTCGCCATCCGCGCTACCTGCGAGGACTGCCACTCTGGCGCACGGGAGACGCTTCAGACCTCTCCGCTCGCCGCCTCCATGCAGGATCTCGCGTGTGAGGATTGCCATATGCCGTTTGCCGGCAAGAGCGCCATCGCGGTCGATACCTACGTGGGTGACATCCGAACCCACCTGTGGACGATTAACAGTGATTCACTGGCTAACCAGTTTATCCAGGGGGGCGCGTTCTCCAGCGACTTCGTCACGGTCGAGTACGCCTGTCTAGGATGCCACACGGATGCGGAAGACACGAAGGAGTGGGCGTCCGCCAACGCGCTGGACGTGCATGGGGCGGATTTCAGTTCGCAGCGAGTGAAGGCGAGAACCTTCTAGGATTCCGAATTACGAGCGAGAGCCGCTGGGTGACGTTTGACGGTTCAGGCTCTTGCTCGGGGCGCGTTCCCGGCCGGATTCTTCTCCTGCCGACCGGGGACGCGCCGATTCTCTGTTACGGCTCGATTTGCTACGGCTGCTGACCCGTACCGGCCACGTAGCTCCCGTCTTGCAGCCGTATCATGACCAGGCGGTTGATTGATCCGCACACGCTGCACAGTCCCCGCTTCTGATCGAGAACCTTCAGCTCCGTGGGCATGTTGCACTCCTCGCACACCGCGTTGACCACGGTCCAGGGTTCAGCCCGCTCCTCGCCGCTCTGGCCGAGGCGAACTCCCATGAAAATCGGCGGAAGGCCGGATAGCGGACAGATACCTCCTTCGCAGGCCTCGTCGAAATCCAGGCACACGATTTCATGCCCTTCAGGCAGGTTCGCCTGCCCGTCGTGATGAGTCGGTGTCATCACGAAGTGGACGTCTTTCTGGCAGTGGGTGCAAAACGTCGATTCCTTGTTCATGTGCGCCTACCGGCTCAAGCCATGTGAACGATTATTGCCCGCCGGCCCAGTACGCGGCGGGCATCTTCCGGGGTTAGTCCGAAACAGGCCGTGGCCGCGGCGTCAGCGGTCATGCAGTCGTCGGCGGCTACGGTAACAGTATGCAGATCAGTCCGGCGTGGCTCGCCGGTCTCCGGATCCAGAAGGTGGTGGTAGCGGCGCCCACGGTAATCGTAGTAAGCCTCGTAGTCGCCTGAAGTGGCTATGGCCCGGTCTGATACTCCGATTGTCGAGACTATTGACCGCGGGTCCGAGGGCGAGCGAACGCCCGTCTGCCAGGGGCCGCCGTCGTCGGAGTTCCCCAGAGCATAAAGGTCGCCGCCGGCGCTGACGAACCCGTCCGTAACCCCGTGCTCTCGCAGAGCCTGCACGGCCATGTCGACGGCACGTCCCTTGGCGATGCCCCCCAGGTCGATGGCTAAGTCGTTTGCGTGGAAGCGGACGATGTCGCTCCCTCTCCAGCTGCCTAACTCCAGTTGCTCGTGAAGCCCCCGTCCGGCGAATCGCACTGTCTCAGTGCCTGCCGGAGGGCTGGTTCGCCCGCTGACATCCCACAGCTGAACGGCTTTCCCCAGGCAGGGGTCGAAGCGCCCGCCGCTCAGCTCAGCCCATTGAAGCGCCGACGTGAGCACCGCCGCCGTCTCGGCGTGTATGGCCACCGGCTCGCGGGCCGCTCCGATGTTGGCGCGGCCCACGTCTGAGGACGGATCGAACCTGGTCATGACGCGCTCTACCCAGGACAGCCTCTCGAACGCCGCGTCTATGGCGGCGTGTGCCGCCGGTTCGTCCCGGCCTACGACAGCGATTTCCGCCATCGTACCCATCACCGGCAGGGTTCGGCGTACGAGACGGGGCCGGGTGGCCCAGCGCGCCAACGGGATGGCCACCACGAACATGCCAAGCCCGATCGAGATCACCTCCCTGCGGGAGGGACGCCAGTCGGGTGCCTGGGGGTTAATCATCAATCGACTCCCTGTGTTCGCACGTGCTCGAGCACCCGGCGCAATTGCCTGAGCACCCCCTCGTGGGATTCACGAGTCCAAAGACCGCGAACAGAGCGGCCGCTACTACCACCGTGACCACGGTGCCCATCATGTGCTGAACAGTCCCGCGAATCCCATGAACGCCAGGGACAGCGAGCCCGCCACGATCAGGACGAGACCCATCCCGCGGGCCACTGCGGGCACGGTGGCTAACTCCGACTGCTCGCGGATGGAGGCCATGAGGACGAGCGCCAGAGTGAGGCCGAGCCCCGCGCCGATGGCAAAGAACAGACCCTCGAGGAAACCGTAACCGCGGTTGGTCTGGAAGATGGCCAGCCCCAAAATAGCGCAGTTCGTGGTGATGAGCGGCAGAAATATCCCCAGTTCCCGGAACAGGGTCGGACTCAGTTTCTTGATCGCCATCTCCACGATCTGGACGAGCGAGGCTATTACGACGATGAACGAAATCAGCCGTAAATAGGGGGCCGCCGCCAGGACATAAGTGTTGAGCGCCCAGGCCGTCATGGATGTGATCACGAGAACGAAGATGTTGGCCGCTCCCATTCGAAGCGCCGTGCCGACCCGGGCGGACACGCCCATGAACGGGCACAGCCCGAGAAACAAGGCGAGCGTGAAGTTGTTGATCAGCATGGCCGAGATAAGGATCCATAACAGATCGCCCACTACGCTATCCTCCTCGTCGAGGCGCCTACGCCGTGCGGCCAGTCGCGGACGGCAGGTTTTTCCTGTTTTCGGCTCTTTCGCCACCCGAAGGCGAGGAGAATGAAGCCGAGCGTGAAAAAGCCGCCCGGGGGGAGGATCATGATGATCCAGGGCTCATAGGAGGCCCCGAACAGCGGGAAGCCCAGAAAGCTGCCGTATCCCAGGATCTCACGGATGCCGCCGATCATGAGCAGGGCGATGATGAAGCCGCCGCCCGTACCGACGGCGTCGAGCAGGGCCCGGCCTACCGGCCGCTTGGAGGCGAAGGCCTCCTGGCGCCCCAGAATCATGCAGTTCACGACTATAAGAGCGATGAAGGCTCCCAGCGCCTTGTGTATGTCGGGGACGACCGCGGCCAGCACCATGTCGGCGACCGTCACGAACGTGGCGATTATCAGGATGTAGGCACTGATCCGGACCTCGTGCGGAATGACGTTCTTCAGCGTGGACACCAGGAGGCTCGAGCCCACCAGTACGAAGAACGTGGCCAGCCCCATGGCCAGGCTGTTGGCTACGGTATTGGTCACGGCCAGAGCCGGACAAAGCCCTAGCAGTTGCACCAGCACCGGATTCTCCTCCCATATGCCGCGCAGCAGATCGTGGGTGGGCGTCGTGGCTCTCATGGCGCGCCCGCTTCGGCATAGGCCCGCAGGTACGGTTCCAATTCCTCCAGGCGGTGGTTGATGATGTCGATAACGGTGCGCGACGAAATCGTGGCGCCCGTGATCATGTCCACCTCGTGGGCGTCGCCGCTGCCGCGGCCTTGTTTGACGCCCACGAGCGGAGCCGCGGGGCCTTCGAAGCTGGCCACGAAGGCCGAGTCTTTCTCGATCTTGTCTCCAAGTCCCGGTGTTTCCTTACTCTCCAGGACCTTCATTCCGCTGATCCGTTCGTTTACGGGGTCGAAGCCGAACAGCAAACTGATCACGTCCTGGAATCCCGGTTCGCCTCCGGCGATGGCAAAACCGACCGGCCGGCCGCCGGCGTCATAGCCGAGGTACACACGGTCCAGGTTGGCCGAATCCGCTCCGGCAGGCAGGGTGGCCACTAGCTCGCCTTCCTGGAGAAAGAGCGTCTCGTAGCGCTCAGGTCCGCCCAGGACCTCCTCTATTGCCTCTTTCAGCACCTTCGCCCGGTGGGCCTGTATTCGAGGTTCCGTCCAGGCGTTCACCACTACCAGCAGAAGCCCGGCCAGGGCTCCCGCCACAGTGAGCGTGGCGAGCAACTTCCCGGAGCGGGTGTACTGGCGCTCCGGCGCCGATCGCTCGGTCATGCAGGGGCCTCCCGGCGGCCGTGACCGAAGACCCTGGGCTGTGTGGCTCGGTTGATGAACGGAACCAGCGCGTTCATGAGCAGGATGGCGTACATGACGCCTTCTGGAAGACCACCCCAGGTACGGATGAGCACGGTGAGCAATCCGATTCCGATTCCGAATATCCAGGCTCCGGAGTTCGTGACCGGTGACGTCACCAGATCGGTCGCCATGTACATCGCTCCCAGGATCAAGCCACCCGAGAAGAGCATGAACAGTGGTCCCGGATAGCGCCCGGCATCCAGCAGGTGGAGAACGCCCGAGAACGCCGCCACGCTGACGAAGATGCTCAGCGGAATGCGCCAGTTCAGGTAGTTCTTGAGCGCCAGGTAGCCTCCGCAGACCAGGATCAGCAGGCCCGCCGTTTCGCCCAGCGATCCGCCCGTGTCTCCAAACATCAGGCTTCCCAGCTCGGTGGGGGTAGCCTCGAACTTCCACAGCCCGAGGGGTGTGGCCTCAGTCAGCACATCGGGCGCGTTGGGGCTGAGCAGAGGGAAGGCGAAGTTGTCGCCTCGCAGGGCAGACCACTGCTGCGCCGGCGCGGGCCAGGTCGTAATCGCTCCCGGAAACGCCGCCTGTAGAAACGCCCTCCCGAGCAGGGCCGGATTGAACACGTTCTGGCCCAGGCCACCGAAAAGCAGCTTACCGAATCCAATCCCGAAAGCGCCGCCCAGGAAAGCCATCCACAGTGGAATCCCGGCCGGCAGGACTAGTCCGAGCAGCAATCCGGTGATCACGGCGGATCCGTCGCCCAGGCTGCCACCCTTTCCGAACGCTCTTTCCGTGAGTAACGCGCCCAGCGTCGCCGCCGCGATAACGAGCAGCGCGCTGGGTCCGAAGAAGTAGATGGAGGCCGCTATAACCGGCACCAGGCTGGCGACCACCGACCACATGATGCGCCGGGTCGTGTCGGGCGCCGCGAGATGCGGCGGGGCCGTGAGCTCGAGGCGAGTTTCGCTCATGCGGCCTTACTCACGCGGCCTCAGCCTTCTGCTTGCGCAGGCCAGCCTTGCCCAGCGCGAACAGCTGCGACAGGGGGATGTTGGACGGACACACGTAGGAGCAGCATCCGCACAGCATGCAGTCCATCAGCCGAGCCTCCTCCATTTCCTCATAACGGCCCACCTGGGCCAGGGCGCCCAGCTTCTGCGGATTGAGGAAGACCGGACACGCGTCCAGGCAGTGTCCGCATTTGATGCACGGATACGAGCGCTTGGGTTTCGTTTCGGCGCCTGTAAGCGCCACAATCCCCGTCGTGCCCTTGATCACCGGCGCGTCCAGGTCGGGCTGGCACACACCCATCATGGGTCCGCCCAGGACGATCTCGGCCGCGTCCTCCGTGAGGCCGCCGCAGAACTCGATCACGTCGCGGAGCTTGGTGCCGACCGGAACGATAAGGTTGGACGGGTTCCGCAGGCCTGGTCCCGTGACACTGACCACTCTCTCGATGAGCGGGTACCCGGTTTCGAACACCTCGGCTATGGCCGCGATCGAGCCCACGTTCTGCACGACCGTTCCCACGTGGGCCGGGAGCTTACCCGAGGGCACTTCTCTGCCGGTTACCGTCTTGATCAGCATCTTCTCGGCGCCCTGTGGGTACTTCACCGTCAGAGGCAGGATGGTCACATCGAGGTCAGACGGCCTGGCCGCCTCGAGAGCGGCTATGGCATCCGGCTTGTTCTTCTCCACCCCGATCACGGCTCGGTCCACTTCGAGCGTCCGCATCATCACCCGGATTCCGAAGTGAACGCGCTCCGGATACTCGACCATCACCCGATGATCGGTCGTCAGATACGGCTCGCACTCGGCTCCGTTCACCAGGAGCAGGGAAACGTTCACACCCTCAGGCGGAAGCAGCTTGACGTGCGTCGGAAAGGCGGCTCCACCGAGTCCGACCACGCCGGCCTGCTGCACCGCAGCCACCACTTCCTGCGGAGACAGACCCTCCCACTGCGGCACGATCCGGGGCCGGGGGATCTGAGGCGAGAACGGTTCGACGGCGATACGCACTGTTTCGGCCACACTCCCGTCTGGATGGGGCCACCAGCCGATATCAGTTACCCGGCCCGCGGCCGAAGCGTGGATCGGCACGGAGATAAATCCGTCCGCCTCGGCGATCTTGTCGCCTCGCTCGACGTGATCGCCTTCCCGTACAAGCAGGCACGCCGGTTTGCCGGCATGCTGACGCAGCGGCAACGCGATCTCGGCCGGGAACGGCATGCGCCGAATCGGGACGCCGGCCGTGAGCCGTTTGGAGTCCGGAGGATGTACCCCGTGACGAAACGTCAGGCGATGAATCACGGAGTCAGCTGAACGGTTTGGCGCGCTCGACCCACTTGGCGAGATCCTTCTCCTTCGGGTTGAGCGGCGTTCCGGGGTGTATGATGGCTGCCGGGCAAATTTCGGCGGCTTGAACGAGCTGTTTGAACGTACCGGCCCGCGGGTCTTTGATGTAGGCCTGCTTGTTCTCGTCGTAGGCGAACATCTTTTTGTTGATGTTGAGGCAGTCGTCGCAGGTCGTGCACAGGGCCGTGTCAATGTACGGCTCCATGACGAGGTCTTCCTCGTCCTCTTCTTCAACTGTCGCTACAGCCACTCCTTCCTCAGGCGCGGCTTCAGCCGCCTCAGCGACATCGGGGGCGACGGCCACAGCGGACTCCTCGCCAGGCCGCCCGTCGCCGGCCGCGCCGGCCAGACCTGCTCCAGCCGCGTCTTCCATAGTTACGGGAGGGGCGCCGGCGGCTTCCTCCAGCAAATCGGCCACCGTGCGCTCCGGGCCTCCGGCGCGGAGCAGGCCCTCGGCCATGCGTCGGGCTACGACACGCGGGTAGCTGGTCCGCAGCTCGCGCATGCGATCTTCATATTCGGCCCGGATCCCCTCCGCTTTGCGCTCGAAATCCTCTTCCAGATCCTGGGCCAACTGGTCCTTGACCCAGGATGCCGCCTCGAGCCCGGCCAGCTCCTTGAGCTGCGACCAGAACAGGAGACGATCCTCGGCCAGCTCCACGATTTCGGCTGACACACTCAGCCGGCCCAGGCGCCGGCCGTCGCCGAGAACGTAGACGAAAGGCGTCAACTCCTCGCGCTCCTCCGCAGACAGATCGAAGTACTCGTGGAACAGCCTGTACTCGCCGTCCGCGTCAGCGGGGAGGGGCCGGAAGTGCTTCTTGAAACGTCCTTCGGTGGCTGCCCAGTCGGCGATCGTGAGCGGAAGCTCCATCGTCTGCTCGCTGTCCGACTCGTCCACGTAAGAGAGTTCATAGCTCGGCCACACGTCTTCGACAGCTGGATTCCCGTCCAGGTCGATGCAGTCGGCCACTGCATCGCCCGCATCCGGATCGTAGGTCATGAACGGGAAAGCCCGGCTTTCAAGCGCCAGCTTGGCCGAGTGCGGTGCCCATTCGTCCGCCACCCCATGTTCCACAGGGCATGGCGTGTAGATGTTGAATACGGCTGGCCGCCTGGAGTTCAGCCCGCGCAGGATTCCCTGCATCATGTGCGACGGTGAGGCCTGGGAGGTCTGCAGCACGAACGTGCCCCGGTGCGCCAGGGCGATGAGAGCCATCTCCTTGCGGGTCTCCTCCTTACCGTGCTGCACCTGTCCGTACGCCGCCATGTCGGCGATCTGTCCAGTGAACCCGCTCGTGCACGACTGCCCGCCGGTATTCGAGTACACTTGCGTGTCGAGCACGACGACCCGGATCGGTTTCCCAGAGGCCAGTAGCCGGGACAAGTTCTGGAACCCGATATCCAACATCGCGCCGTCGCCGCCCATGGCCAGAATCGGTGGGCACAGGTGGAACTCTTCGTCGTCGAACTGCCGCCAGTCG
The DNA here is from genome assembly GCA_039714435.1 of Gemmatimonadota bacterium. GTDB lineage: Bacteria > Gemmatimonadota > Gemmatimonadetes > Palauibacterales > Palauibacteraceae > JAZDDE01. Next base: position 20,777 of record JBDLJJ010000026.1, read on the forward strand.
AAGGCCTGGAAGAAGGTTTCGTGGGCCTCGGCGTCGTACTCATCCCCGGCCAGGAGCTCGGCCCGGCGCACGGAGATGAAGTTGTCCGCCATCTTCCGCATGTGGCCCTCGAAAATCCCGATCGCGATCGAGGGCGCGTCCTGGAACAGGTGATTGACCCAGGGGAAGGGGTACGGATTGTATGGATATGTGCTTCCCCACACGGACGAGCAACCGGTCGAATTGCTCATCGCCATGGGCGCTCGCCCGCGGCCGCCTGGCCCCTCCACGTACCGCCAGCGCAGGTCCTTCAGTTCGCCGATGGCCTTATTGAACTGCCTCAGCCGTTCGCTGGCCTCAGCCCCCAGAGCGACATCGATGTGCTCGCTCTCCGTCTCGCCCGCGGTCGCGACATCTGCTCCCGCCGCAGCCACATCGGCGTGCTGCCCGACCAGGCCGCGGGCTTTCGAGTCGAGCCGGCCGATGAGATTGTCGAGCCGCTTCACGAAAGCTTCCACCCGCGGAATCATCAGTCCTTCGATAGTTGAGACGAGAATATGCACAGCTGTTTTTTCGCCGCATCCCATGCAGGCTCCGTCGCCCCCTACCATCGACCCGTAGTTTCGCTTCTTGAGGAGGAGAGACGAGAGCACGCCGATACCCTCGTCCAGGTTAGAGATGTTGACGTAGCGGTCGTCCGTCTCGGGAAGGTTCTCCCACAGCCGCCAGTTGCGCCGCAGCTTATCCACGTTCTCGTCGTCCTGCCGTGCCGTGATCAGCGCCCCCTCCGGACATACGTCGACGCAGATGTTGCAGCCCTTGCAAGCCTCCGGGTTCACCGTGATCGACAGGAGTCCGCCCGTTCCCTTCTCGCGCGACTCGGGCAGATCGAAGAACGGACGGGTTTTGGCCAGCGGGAAGTCCTCGAGGTGAGGAAAAACAGCAGAAAACTCCTCGTCGACGGCCTTCCGGCGCTCGGCATCCCAATCAAGCCGCTGCATGACGTTGCCATACGCGGAGGAAAGCACGTCACCGAACGTCGTGAACGGAACGCCCTTCATGATCTTGCGTGACTCTCGCCCCAGATGCCCTGAAATCTGCGTCAGGCGGTTGAACGAACGGCCGTTGGACGCCGTGACGATGGCCGCGTCGATGACTTCCTCCACGGTGTTTACCACGCCGGGAATCGCCGTGTCAGGACACTGCATCCAGCACTGACTGCACCCGGTGCACCTGTCGGGGATGAACTCGGGTATCTCGAACCGGATGCTCGTCATGTCGCGGACACTGCTGGTGGCGGCCGGAATGGCGCTGATGGCGGCGAACGGGTCAGCGATCGCGTCCTGTCCGGTCGTGGCGCAGAAGGCGCACACCTGCTCCCAGAATCGTCCCGGATTTCCGATTCCCGGCTCGGCCTCGGGCACGTCGAGCGCGCTGGGCAGTGCCGGCATGGCGTGCTGGCCGGGCTCGGCGGTCCCGACCTCGCCGTGCGGGATCTCCACAAGCTCATCGAATCCGCGGCGGATGACGCGGACATTGTCCTCCACCACTCGCTCGCCCTTGCTCCCGAACTTGGCCTGAATCTGAGAGCGTATGCCCTCGAACAGGGTCTCCTCATCGAGGTTCTCACGCTCCATGAGTGGCGAGGTGCGGAAGAACGCGCCCAGAAACGCGGTTCCCTGCATTCGGTAGCGCAGATCGGGATCGGACGCTTCGCTGCTGGCGATCTCGAACGCGTTCAGCGCGTATACCCGGATTTCGTTGTCCACGATCGTGCGTCGGGCCGCGGCCGGGAAGGAGGACCAGACCTCCTCAGGCTCCCGGTCGCTCTGGATAAGGAAAACGCCTCCTTTGGACAGTCCCCTGAGCGGATCACCGTTTTGGAACACGTTCGGATCAGGCGACAGCACGATATCTACGTGCTTGAGCTCGGCGTTGATGCGGAGAGGCTGCCGAGACAGGGTCGCGTAAAAGTTGGTCGGCTGCCCCTTTTTCTCGGAGCCGTACTTGGGGTTGGCCTTGACGTTGAGGCCGAGGAGCTCGAACGCCGTGAGTGCGATGTTCTTGCCCATCGTGATCGCGCCCCACCCACCGATCGAGTGAATGCGCAGGGAGATCGAATCGTCCGGCAGGAGGTTGATGTCGCCGACCGAATCCAGTGCCAACTCTGACAGGTTCGGGTACGCTTCGAGGATTTGTTCCTGCCAGATCTGGAGCTTCGGCGCCCGCGTGCCCTTATAGATGAAGTCGATTCCGAGGTAGTACTGCCGGCGGCCGTGCCCGCCGGGGAGCATGTTCTCGACCGCCGCCAGGATATCTCCAGGCTGCAGGTCGCGGCTCCCGAACCCGAACCCGGCTGAATAGAAATCCGGAATCTCTTCGGGCGAAACCGGCGCGAGCCCGGGATGGGGCGCTCCGTTACTGGCTCTCCAGTTCTCCATGCCTTGGGTCATGGCGGCCCGGATCTCTCTGAGCAGCGGTTGTTCGACCGCCAGCGGCTGATCTATGCGCTCCAGCACCGTCACGCCCTTCTTGCCGCGCAGCAGCGTCGTGATCAGGTCGGAAGGAAAGGGTCTGAACATAGTGAGGTTCAGCACACCGACTTTGAGTCCACGCTCACGGCGCAGATAGTCGACCACCGCTTCGGAGTTGGACACCACGGATCCCTGGCCAGCGAGCACGTAGTCCGCATCCTCGAGCCGGTATCCAGAGGCGCGCCGGTAAAGCCGCCCAGTGAGCGCCGCGTACTCCTCCATGGCCTGGTCCGTCAGGCCGGCCAGGTGGTCGAAATAGAATGGCCTCTGAGCCGCCACACCCTGAGCGTAGGAGTCCTGGTTCTGGACGACCCCGAACATGGCCGGATAATCGAGGTCGAACGACTCCGGAATGCGGCGCCGCGTATCGCCGAACACTAGTCGCTGCGCGGGGGTGGGCGACTCTATCACATCGGAAGGGTCGCCGAGGTATTCCTTAATGAGCGCTTCCTCGGGCAGCCGTATCGATTCGATCACGTGACTGGTGAGAAAGCCGTCCTGCGCACTGATCCCGGGGTTGAGAGAAAGCTCGGCGATGCGGTGCGCAATCAGGGTCAGATCGGCCGCTTCCTGCACGTCTTTGCCGAAGATCTGGAAGAAACCCGTGTCATCGATCGAGTGATAATCGTCGTGGCCGGCGTGCACGTTGAGCGCCTGCTTGGTCATGGCACGGGCGGCTACATTGAGCACGTAAGTGAGGCGCTTTCCGACCGCCGCGTAGAGCGACTCGTGCATGTAGGCGATGCCCTGTCCGCTCGAAAAATTAGACGCGCGGAGGCCTACCATGCTCATGCCGGCCGTCACGGCGGCGGCGGCGTGCTCGCCCTCGGGCTCGAAGAAAATAAGCCGCCGGCCGTTGACGTTCGTCTTGCCCGAAGCAACGGCCTGCGCCCAGCCTTCGCCCATCTGTGTGGAGGGAGTAATCGGGTAGGCGCCGGCAGCCTCGCTGGCGGCTGTCTCCATGGCGACGACGGCTTCACTTCCGTCAAGCGCCTCCAGGGTCCCCGGGTACTTCACCGGGGTCGATTCCGAGGCGGGCTCGGAGCTTTTGCCTCGCTTGATCATCTCGTCCCGCCTCCCGCCAGTTCAAGACCAGGGAATACCTGGGCTCCCTCGGTCCAGACGATGGCGTTCGTCGGACAGCGAGCTATGGCTGCCGCATCTTCGAGTTCGATCAGATCGTAGTCAATCACCGCCAGTCCGGACTGCATGCTGATGAGCCCGGGCGCGGCATCGGCTACGCAGCGCCCGCAGGCATTACAGGCCACCGAACAGACCGACGTCGCCGCCTCGCCATCCAGCAGGTTCTTGCACTGCACGATCAGGTGCTGGTCGAGCGGCATCAGGACGAACAGGTCGAGGGGGCAGGCGACCACGCAGTCGTCGCAGGCCGTGCATTTATCCGGGTCCACCACGGGCAGCCCGGCGGAACTCATTTCGATCGCGTCGAACGTGCAGGCGACCGCGCAGTCGGCCAGACCTACGCAGCCCCACACACAGCCTTTGCCGCCGCCGCTCACGGCTACGGCCGCGCCGCAGCTTTCGAGGCCGTAGTAGTCGGCCTTCTGGACCGCCACATCGGTGCCGCCGGCACACAGCAGCCGGGCGACCCGCTTCTCGGCCTCGCCCGCCTCGACGCCCAACAGCTCCGCGTACTCTTCAACCTCGAGCTTGCTCATGACCGTGCACCCGGCCGGGACGACGTCTCCCCGGATGGACGCCTCGGCAAAAGCCCGGCATCCGACGAAGCCGCAGGCGGCGCAGTTCACTCCCGGCAGGACATCCGACAGCAGATCGATACGCGGATCTTCCCAAACGCTGAGCTTCCAGTGCGCCAGAGCGATAAGGGTCCCGAAGGCGAGACCGAGTCCGCCGAGAATCGCGGCCGGAGTCAGGAGAGCGGTAAGATCCATACGATTCCTGCTTCCCTAGCCCGCGTCGGCCGGGTCGATGCCCGCGTCGGCCGGGTCGACCTGCTGCAGCAGCCAACCCGCCAGCTGGTCGACGGGATCCGGCTCGGCGGGAGCCGCGGGGGTCTCGGGCGGCCGTGCTTCCGCAGCCGGTCCGGTCTCGACGGACGGACCGGGCGTAGCCCGCGCCGGCCCACCCGGGCTCGATACCGCGGGAAGGCTGGACGCCAGCTCCTGGAGATGCTCGAGATCCGCCGATTGCTGCAACGCCGATATCGAGCCCAGCCGCTTCAGACTGTCCGAAGCCGGAAGGGAATCAATCACCGAGATTCGCTCGCCATATGTGGCGCCGAGGTCGGGATCATGTACGAATGGTACCAGATCCTCCGATCCCAGGGCGGCCACGGCTGGCCCGTCGAACGTCGCCAGGCGGCCGAGCGCCGCCGGATCTGAGCCTTGTACGATCAGAACCCGGGGTGACAGGAGTCGGGCCAGGGGGGCGGGCGGAGCTGCTCCACGTACGACCAGGACGATCTTCTGAACACCGTCCAGGAAGTCGGCCAGCCCGTTCACCCGGAGATCGCTGCCGCTCACTTCTATGACGAGAGGAGGCGCCATGGCCCGCTCCGCCCGGCTCCAGAGCTGGAACGGATATCCGTTCTCCAGGTCCGTAGGATCGAGCGCCGCGGACCTCCCATCCAACACGGGCGCGATGCTCCGGACCACGCCAAACGCGCGTCCGGCCTCCGTCAGCGCCCGTTCTACCGTCTCCTGGAGGCTTCCGCCCTCTGGAACCCGGGCCCTCAAGAGTCCGAGGCCTTTGGCTTCCGCAGCCGATAGAATCGCCAGCGCCCGTTCGACGTGACGCAGATGAGTAGCCTCCAGGCTCTCCGGCGGCGCCAGCAGAGTCGAGAATCTGTCGGGATCGATGCGGCCGAAACCGAAGGCACCTAGTTCCGCGGCAACCCGCTCACCGGGGTCGCGCCCGGCGTCCTTGTGCCGAGCCAGGAAGGCGCGAATTTCCTCGACGGCTGTCGCGAGGGCTGAGTGAAATTCTTCCATTCCGGCCCTCACCGCTTCCAGCGCACCGTCCACTATGGGGTCACTCGCAGCGGGCGCGCCCACGACTTTCTCAGATGGCATGGTGGTCCAACTCCTGGCTGAGAATCGCGACCCGGTCCTCGGCGGTGTGTGCCGGGACGTGTCGTGTCTCCTCGTAGACCGGTACCGATTCGTCACGGTAAAGAATACCGATCCGGACCTTGTCCTCGTTCTGGGCCAGACGCCGCGCCGCATCCAGGTCAGACGGGTTGTGCACCACCCGGTCCTCGTAGCGGGACTCGAGCTCCTTGATATCGAGCCCGTTTTCGTGCACCAGGAGCTGCACCGAATCCGGATTCTTGGGCGCGTCCCCGAACATGTCAGGCGTGAAGTGGGGGCACCTCTGAAGCACGCGCACGAAGGCGAATCCGTGGTGACGATGGGCCGCCTGGAGCGTCGCGAACAGGTGTGCCGGGACCCACTCGGCCGTTTGAGCCACGAAGGAGGCGTTCGTGATCCCCAGGGTAGCTACGATCGGGTTGATGGGCGCCAGGAATGAGCCGTGCGGCTGCGTGTTGCTTACGTATCCCTGTGGAGTCGTGGGAGACGTCTGCTTCTTGGTCATTCCGTAAATCTGGTTGTCGAGCAGAAGCGCGACCATGTCTACGTTGTAGCGGATGGCGTGTACCCAGTGGCCGGCCCCGATCGAGATGCAGTCCCCATCGCCCATTACCACGAACACGTTGAGTTCCGGCCGGTGTAGCTTGACGCCTGTAGCGAGCGGGAGCGCGCGGCCGTGAATTCCGTGGAAGCCGTATGTGCTCATGTAGTGAGGGAAGCGGCTCGAGCAGCCGATTCCCGAAACGAAGACTGTCTGCTCGGGCGGTAGATTCTCCTTGGCGAGCAGACGCTGCATGGAGGTGAGCACGGAAAGGTCGCCGCATCCGGAGCACCAGCGGGCCGGCGCTCCCTCGTAGTCGGCCAGCTGGAATTCGCGGTCCGCCTCGCCCGCGGCCTGAAACAGCGAACACGTGTGGCTCACGTAGAGCCTCCTTCCGCAAGTCTGGAACGGATTACGTCGTGAATGGCCCCCGGCCGCAGCGGCTCTCCCAGTACCCGCGTCCAGCAGTCCACATCGCACAGCGTCTGGGCGCGAAGCAGCCATGCGAGCTGACCCCAGCGCCGGTTTTCATCGGTGATGAACGGCATTCCGGAATCATCACTATAATTGATCTCGACGGTCATCACCTTCTTGAAGCGCCGGAAGATCTGCTTCAGTCCGGGTTCGAGCGGCGACAGGAAGCGAAGGTGGATGCTGGATACGGAGAGGCCATCGGCACGTGCCCTCTCCACCGCCTCCTCGATAGCGCCCTTGGTGGAGCCCCAGCCAACCAGGAGCAGGTCGCCGGACTCGTCGCCGTTCACCGTCGGCGGCACGAGGGTGTGCTGCAGCACCGCGAGCTTGCGGCTGCGCATGGCGCTACTGTGCTGATGGATCTCCGAAGAGTAGGCGACCTTGCTACTCTCGTCGTGAGCCAGGCCTGTGACCGTGTGCATGCCGCCCGGTTGTCCCGGAATGAAACGGCGTGAAAGGCCTGTGCGTGGGTCCCAATCGTAGGGTTTCAGGCTTTCGGGAACGGGACTCTGGTCCGGCGAAGGCGCCTGCCACGCGGCGTC
>JBDLJJ010000027.1:0-27853 GCA_039714435.1 Gemmatimonadota bacterium
CTCGTTCGCGAACCTCCTCGACGACGGTGTCGCTCACCACGAGCGGTCAGCCTGCCTGTTCCGGACGACGCCGGCCAACGGGTACGAAACCACTGCCCTCTTGCTCTTCATCTCCACTTGCGAACAGGGTAACGAAACCCCGCCGCCTCGGAAAGCATCCCGTCAGGTGAATTCGATGATCGTGACACCGGTGCCGCCTTCCTCCGGGTCCCCGATTCGATAGCGCGGAGCTCGGGGCTCTGCCTTGAGGAATCGCTCCACCATGGCCCTCAGGACACCGGTCCCTTTGCCGTGAATGATTCGCAGGTAAGGCAGATCACCTACCGTGGCCGCGTCAAGCGCCAGGGCCAGCGCCGACTCGGCTTCGTCGGCCCGGAGGCCACGCAGATCTACCTCGGAGACCGCCGTGTGCGCCACGGCGTCGCCTGCCGGGCGCACGAGGTGTCCGCTATGGGGCGCCGCGGCTTCGCTCTGGTGGGCAGGCACCAGATCGGAACGCGGTAGGGTCACGCGAACTCCGTTGACGAGGAGGACTGCTTCGCGGGCCCGCAGTTCTATCACGCGGCCCGCCGTTCCGAGCGATTGGGACCGGGCGTAGTGGCCCTCCTGCACGAGGCCCGGTTCGGCATCCGGAGTTTCCGGGCCTCCGGCTGCGGCTACAGGGTGCGGTCCGGAACCCCTCCCTGCCGGCATGGAGCGAACCCGGTCCAGCAGCCGCTCGGAATCCACGCGAGCCCGACGCGCTGCTACGTCCGGGTCCCGGGCGTACTCATTGCGCAGGCGCTCGATAACGGCCTCGATCTCTCGCCTGGCCTCGAGGACGGCCTTCTCGGACCTGGTGCGCGCCTCAGCCAGGTCAGCCGCGGACCTGGCGTCCAGCTCCGCCTGGTCTCGTGAGACCCGAACTCCCGCCTCCTCGAGCCGCCGCAGGTCCCGCCGTACCCGCTCTTCGTCAGCCGCGAGCGCACGCTCCCGAGTCTCGAGATCCGCCAGCAGATCCTCGACCCGGCTGTGCTCTGCGGATAGGCGGCGGCGAGCCTCCTCGATCACCCGGCCCGGCAACCCGAGGCGCTCCGCGATTTCGAGAGCATAACTGCGTCCCGGAAGATCACGCCTGAGCTGGAACGTGGGCTGGATGGCCCCGGTATCGAACGCCAGCGAGGCGTTCACAATGCGAGGCTCTTCCGTGGCCAGAGCCTTAAGCGATCCGAGGTGGGTAGTGGCGACCGTAAGCAGGGCCTGGTCACTCAGCGAGAGAAGCACCGAAGCCGCCAGGGCCGCTCCTTCCTCAGGGTCTGTGCTACCTCCCAGTTCGTCAAACAGTACCAGGGTGCGGTCATCGGCGGCGGCCAGGATGGTCTTGATCGTCTCGAGCTGGGCACTGAACGTGGAGAGCGAGGCTTCAATCGACTGATCGTCTCCGATGGCCACGAACAGACTGCCGAACACCGGGAGCCGCGTACCCGGTCCCACGGGCGGAACTATGCCGCTCTGGGCCATCATGGAGAGCAGACCGATAGCCTTGAGGAGAACCGTCTTGCCGCCGGCGTTCGGTCCGCTCACCAGGAGTACGGCCTCGTCCAGTGACATTTCGAGATCGAACGGGACGGCGGCGGGCTCGACATCCAGCAGCAGCGGGTGAAGCCCCTCGACGATCCTGTAGCCCGCATCGGAACCCGAGCCCAGACGGGGCCGCGTCCCTCCGTGGCGGAGAGCATAGCGGCCGCGCGCCACCAAGCTGTCCAGCTCCGCTAGAGCCTCGTACGCGCCGGCAAGTTCCGAGCGCAGCGGCCTTACCACATCTGTCAGAGCTTCGAAAATGAGTCTGACTTCGGTGGCTTCATCCGCCACCAGCGACAGGATGCCGTTCATGGCCTCCACCGCTATCTGGGGCTCGACGAACAGAGTCTGGCCGGTAGAGGACCGGTCGTGGACGATTCCTCCCGCCTGACTGCCGCCTTCACGGCGCACCGGTATGCAGTAGCGGCCAGCCCGGATGGTTACTGAGGCATCGGATACCTGGTGCCGGGCCGGAAGCCTGGCCGCGTAGTCCTCCAGCCGGCGGACGAGGCGGCTGCGGTCCCGGCGTAGAGAGCCGCGAATCTTCTTGAGCCGGGGCGACGCCGAGTCCGCCAGCTCTCCGGAAGCGTCGAAAGAACGAGTCAGACGTTCCTCGACGGGCCGGTTCTCCAGCAAGTCGCTGCGGATTTCCTGCAGTAGCGGTCGATCGGCGGCCAGCCGCCCTAGATCCGACCGGGCGCGCCGGGCCGACGCCAGCAGAACGGACAGGCCCGTCAGCTCCTCACCGGCGAGAACCGTCCCTTCTACGGCCAGGCGTTTGAGGCAAGGGCGGACGTCGGGTATCGGAGGGACGGCCCATTCCGGCTCCGTGAGCAGGAGGCCGAGCATCTCGTCGGCACGGCTGAGCGCCAGCTCCGCCGCGTCCAGGTCCCAGCCTGGCCGCAGCCGCCTGACGTGCTCCCTGCCCGCCTCGGTGGCCGCCTCAACCGAGATGACCTCCAGGACGTCAGGCCAGTCGAGTAACTCCAGGGCGTTGGCGGACTCTAGCCGGGCGGCCAAGACATTCCCCGGCCGCCCAACACGTGCAGGTGCAGGTGAAATACCGATTGACCAGCCTGCTCTCCGATGTTCGTCACCACCCTGTATCCGTCCTGAATACCTTCCAGGCGAGCTACGTGAGCGGCGGCCAGCGCGAGCTCACCTGCCAGATTTCGCTCGTCAGGTGACAGCGTATCCAGGCTGGCTACGTGCCGCCGCGGAATGACCAAAGCGTGCACGGGTGCCTGCGGTTCGATGTCTCGAAACGCGATCCAATGCTCGCCTTCCGCAACGATACTGGCGGGAATGTCACCGCTCGCAATTCGGCAAAACAAGCACTCGCTGTTCATGTTCCACCCTCCATCTGGCTGACCACGGCCAGCGCCGCTATGGCCGCCGTTTCAAAGCGCAGGGTCCGGGAGGACAGGCTCGCCGTAAGGAAGCCGGCCTCGGCGCACCTGGCCCGTTCTGCGTCGCTAAGTCCACCTTCCGGTCCGACTAATACTGTCAGGCACTCCGCGCCGGGCCACACGGACAGCCTGGCCGCGAGCAAAGGACCGCCCGCATCGAGCAGGAAGCGCTGACCCGTGTGACCGTCCTTTGCGGAAGCCAGAAACGTGTCCAACGCCTGGGGCGCCTCGATCTGAGGCAGCCACGAGCCGCCGCTCTGCTTGAGCGCCGCGACAGCCCTGGCCCGGGCTTTGGACCAGAAGGCGGGAGATCGACCCGCGTCAGCCACCGACCGTGACCGTTCACACTCCAGTGGCTGAATCCCGCCCACACCGAACTCAGTCGCTTTCTCCACCAGAGTCAGGAAACGAGCCCGATTACCTATGCCCACCGCCAGGTGTACGGGGAGGGCCGGCGCGGCCGGGATCGAATCGCCGAGCGCCACCTTCGCGCTCCGCCTGTCGAGGTCCATCAACTGGGCTGACCAGCGGGTGCCTCGCCCGTCCGTGATCTGCACGGAAATGCCCGGCCGGCAGCGCAGCACCCGGAGATGCTCGGCCTCGCTCCGATCCAGCGCCAGCACATCCCCAACCACCTTCCCGACCAGATCAGGTGCGAATAAAGTGGGTGAATCCGGCCGATAATTTGATCTCACCGGGCCAAGCTACCCGGGTGGCGAGGAACTTGCAGCAGGAAGATGGAAACGAGGTGCTGCAACGACGAGCCGTACAGGAGAGACCGTTGACTACAGGCAGGCCGCGAGCCCGAAAGAAAGCCGCCGCGAAGAAGAGCCAGATGTCCGGTGGACGCGTCAAGCTGATAGCCGCTGAGGTTACTCGAGATCAGGGCGCCGGGTTCGAAGTTCGCGTCGAACTCGAGTGGCAAGAACAAAGCTTCGTGGGCGAAGACTCGGGCGTCGGACATGAGGACATGATTGCCCGGCTGGCCGCCATGGCCACTATCTCGGCCCTGAAAACATCAGGCAGTGGACCGGCTTTTGAGCTGGTGGGCCTGAAACGAGTACGCGCCTTTGACGGTGAAGTCGTCATGGTTTGCCTGCGGGACCCTGACCAGAGCTGTGAGAAGTACATCGGGGCCGTAGCAGTCCGCGAAACGCTGGCCTGCGGTGTGGCGAGAGCCGTGTTGGACGCTGTGAACAGAGTCCTGGTCTACGAGGCGCCGGCCCAATCCGGCACTGTTTCGGACAGCGAGGCTTCGTCTCAACCGGCCCAAAAGAACGAGCTACAGGCCGCTTCCTAGGCGAAACCGATTCCCTTCCAAGCAACAGGTGCGAACCGCCCGCCACAGTAGTAAAGTGGGGTGGGCAGTCCTTCTGCCTGCCGATCGACTAGCTTCCGATACCACGACAACAGATGACGAATAGCGGAATGCATGATACCACGCCGATGAGCGACGTGGAGCCACAGACCGCTGCCGCGGCTCAAGCCGAACCAGAGCCGATCGAGCAGCTCAGCATTAACACCATCCGCACGCTGTGCATTGATGCCGTTCAGGCGGCGAACTCCGGACACCCCGGAGCCCCCATGGCGCTCGCGCCGGTCGCCTACCTGTTGGCGCGCCAACTGCGGGTCAACCCGAAGAATCCGCACTGGTTCGACCGGGATCGATTTGTCCTTTCCGCCGGTCACGCGTCTATGCTCCAGTACGCCATGCTTCACCTGACCGGGTTCGATCTTTCCCTGGAGCAAATCCGGCATTTCCGACAGTGGGACAGCCAGACTCCGGGGCACCCGGAATTCGGGCACACCGCTGGAGTCGAGACCACGACAGGTCCGCTGGGGCAGGGTTGCATGACGGCGGTCGGGATGGCCATGGCCGAGGCTCATTTGGCCGCTGTCTACAATCGCCCCGGCCATGAGATAGTCGATCACCGCACATACGTGATCTGCAGCGACGGCGATCTCATGGAAGGCGCCTCACACGAAGCCGCGTCCGTGGCGGGGCACCTGCGACTCGGGAAGCTGATCTTCATCTACGATGACAATCGTATAACCATCGATGGGTCGACCGACCTGACGTACTCGGACGATGTCCCCGCGCGGTTTCGCGCCTACGGCTGGCACGTCCAGGACCTGGGCGACCACGCCAACGATCTTCCGGCCCTGGCCGAGGCGCTTGAAAATGCGCGCGCCGAGGCTGACCGGCCCTCGCTCGTCATCGTCCGATCCCATATCGGATTCGGCTCTCCCAACAAGGTAGACACTTCGTCGGCCCACGGTTCCCCGCTCGGCGAACAGGAAGTCGCCCTCACCAAGGAAGCCTACGGCTGGCCCGTGGATGAGTTCTTCCGGATTCCTGATCCGGTGCGAAATCATATGGGTGAGGCGGTGGATCGAGGCCGGAAGGCGGAGGCCGCCTGGAATGAGGCACTCGAATCATACCGCGAGCACTATCCGGACCTGGCTGCCCAGCTCGAGTCCTCGATCGCCGGTGACCTCCCGGCGGACTGGGACATTGGAGTGCCGGAGTTCAGCCCGGAAGACGGAGCCATCGCTACGCGCTCAGCGTCCGGAAAAGTCCTGAACGCGATAGCCAGCCGAATTCCATGGCTCATGGGCGGTAGCGCCGACCTGGCGGGCTCCAACAACTCTTTGCTCGACTCGACCGAGAACTTTGGGCCCGATTCGTACGCCGGGCGAAACATCCACTTCGGAATCCGCGAGCACTTCATGGCCGCGTCTTGTTCCGGGATGGCTCTTCACGGCGGCATACGGCCATACGCGGCGACGTTTTTCGTGTTTACGGACTACGCCCGTCCAGCCATTCGGTTGGCCGCTCTCATGGGGCAGCCGGTGATCTACATCATGACTCACGATTCGATCGGCCTGGGAGAGGACGGCCCGACACACCAGCCTGTAGAGCACCTGGCCGCCCTACGCGCCATGCCAGGTCTGCACGTGGTTCGGCCGGCTGACGCTAACGAGACAGCGGCGGCGTGGAAGTACGCCATCCGGCGGACAGAGGGTCCGACGATGCTGGTCCTGACGCGCCAGAAAGTGCCGACTCTGCAGCCCACGGAAGCTCTGTCCCATGGCGTTTCACGCGGAGCTTATGTGGCCGCGGACAGCGGGAGCGACAGTCCGGACGTACTCATCATGGCCACGGGTTCAGAGGTGAGTGTCGCACTGGAGGCCCGTACGTTGCTGGCAGCGCAGGGCATTGAGGCCCGCGTGATCAGCATGCCGTGCTGGGAGCAGTTCCGGACGCAGCCAGCCGAGTACAGAGACAAGGTGCTGCCACCCGCCGTTCGTGCGCGGGTGGCTATCGAAGCCGGATGTACGGCAGGCTGGCACGAGTGGATAGGAGAGCGCGGTGACGTTCTGGGCATAGACAGGTTTGGGGCCAGCGCTCCGGCTCCTGAGCTCTACCGGCAATTCGGCCTCACAGCGGAGAACGTGGCGGCTCGGGCGTTGGCGGTGCTGGAGAAGCGCGAATGAAAGTCGCGATTGGTTCGGACCATGCCGGATATCAGCTCAAGTCGGAGCTGGCCCGGGAGCTGAGCCGGCTGGGCCACGAGGTCACGGACCTCGGAACGCACGGACCAGAGGCCGTAGACTATCCGGACTACGCCCAGGCGGTTGCCGAAGCGGTCGCTGCCGGCGAGGCGGAACGGGGTGTGCTGGTCTGTGGCAGCGCTGTCGGAGTGGGAGTCGCGGCCAACAAGGTTCCCGGCATCCGAGCCGGCGTCTGCCACGACACCTACTCGGCCCATCAGGGCGTAGAGCACGACGACATCAACGTTCTGTGCCTCGGGGAGCGGGTGATCGGATCGGCGCTGGCCAACGAAGTGCTGCACAGTTTCATGAAGGCCCGCTTCACCGGTGAAGAACGGCACGTCCGCAGGCTGGAGAAGCTTAGGGCTATCGAGAGGAAGTATTTGGCGTAATGACTGAGCCGACGCACGCGAGACTCCACGAACTGCTGGACCACGGACAGAGCTACTGGTTGGACAACTTGAGCCGGCGCATGATCCGCGACGGCGAGCTGGCCAGGCGGGTAGGAAGCGAGGGTCTGCGCGGGGTGACTTCTAATCCCGCGATTTTCCATGCCGCCATCTCGCGCGGCGACGAGTACGACGAGCAGATCGAGGAGCTCGTACGCAGCGGACAGTCACTCCTGGCCACATACGAGGAACTTGCCTGCTCGGACCTTCAGGACGCGTGCGATATCCTCAGGCCCGTGTACGACGAATCCGCTGGCCGCGACGGTTATGTCAGCCTGGAAGTGTCGCCCCACCTTATCCACGATACCGAAGGATCGCTCCAAGAGGCCCGCAGGCTGTGGGCCAGGGTCGACCGGCCGAATCTGTACATCAAAATTCCGGGCACTCCCGCGGGCGCACCGGCCATCGAACAACTGATCTATGAAGGGATCAGCGTCAACGTGACCCTCCTGTTTTCGGTCAGCGACTACGAGGAAGTGGCTCGGGCCTACATCCGTGGACTGCGCCGAAGACTGGACGAGGGTGCAGCAGTGGCTGGCGTAACTTCTGTGGCGAGTTTTTTCCTGAGCCGGATCGACGTGTTGGTGGATGAGCTCCTCGGACACCGGATCGGCGACGCGAACGCGGCGGCCGTATCGCCCTCCGGACCGCGCGCCCAGGAGCTTCTCGGCCAGGCGGCGATCGCGAGCGCCAAGCTGGCCTATGTCAGCTTCGAACGCTTGTTCTCAGGGTCCGAGTGGGACCCGCTGGCCGAGGCCGGAGCGGGCGTCCAGCGGCTGCTTTGGGCCAGTACGAGCACCAAGAATCCGCTATACGACGATGTAATGTACGTGGAACCACTGATCGGGCCGGAAACCGTGAACACCTTGCCGGAATCCACGATCGCTGCATTCGCTGATCACGGAATCGTGCGTCCTGATTCCGTGCGCGAGGGCGCGGAGCAAGCTGCCAGAACTCTGGCTGATATCGAAGCGCTCGGCATCAACCTGAGATCTGTGAATCAGCGCTTGATCGACGAGGGCGCCAAGAAGTTTATCGTTCCGTTCGACTCCCTTCTGGCTGGACTGGCTGGCAAGCGTCTCGATATCCTGGGCGACGACGTCGCCTCTGAGCGATACGACCTCGGTGAGATGGCGGGATCGGTGGATTCCACGCTTTCGGCCATGGACGCCGGGCGCTTTGTTTATAGGTTGTCTACGGGTGACACGTCCCTTTGGACCCGGTCTGAGGAGACCGCGCGCCTTATCCGGGAGCGCCTCGGATGGCTGGACCTGTCACACCTGCAGGAGACAGCGGACACGGCCCGAGCGTTGGCAGACTCGCTGGCGAAGGACGACATCGAGTACGTGGTGATTCTGGGCATGGGCGGCAGCAGCCTGACAGCGGCCGTGGCCTCGCGCACACTGGGCCGTGCTCCGGACGCTCCCGAGCTATTCGTGCTGGATAACACTTCGCCGGAAGCCATCACGGACCTGGAGTCCCGTATCGCCCTGGAACGAACCGTGTTCCTGGTGGCCAGCAAGTCGGGCACGACGCTCGAGACGCTGAGTCTGTACCGGTATTTTTATTCCCGAGTAGAAGGGGCCGGCGTGGACTCGGTTGGAGACCGGTTTGTGGCGCTGACAGATTCCGGTTCCCTGCTCGAGATCGAAGCGCGACAGAAGTCTTTCCGCCAGACTTTCGAGACTCCCGAGACAGTGGGCGGCCGCTTTTCGGCGCTGACGAGTTTCGGTATCGTTCCCATGGCCTTGCTCGGCGCAGACCTGGAGGCCGTCAGCTACCACGCGCAGACCATGCTGGCGAGTAACGGACCACATGGCTCGGCCCGCCTAAGTCCGGGATTCAAGCTGGGGGCAGCACTGGCGAGTCTGTCCAAGCAGGGATACCGGCACGTCACGCTACTGGCCTCCGAAGCGCTCAGCGCCTTTCCGCTGTGGATCGAACAGCTGCTGGCCGAGAGCACCGGAAAGGACGGGCAGGGCCTGATCCCGGTTGTCTGCGATCCAGCGCTGGACGTCAGCCGTCCCAAGTCAGGCCGCCTGATCGTGTCGACTGAGTTGGCGGGCGACCGGTCAATGCAGGGGAAACTGGATGCGCTGTCGGCAGCTGGGTTTCCGGTCATCAGGCTGATCGTCCCCAGTCCGGAAGCCATCGGGGGCGAGTTTATTCGGTGGCAGATCGCGACTGCGACGGCCGGAGCGCTGATGGGCCTCAATCCGTTTGACGAACCAGATGTGCTGGCCAGTAAAGAAAAGACCGGGCGGATTCTGCAGACGATTTCCGACGCGGGGCTTCCCGAGGATCCGGCCGCCGTTCGTCAGGAAGGTCTGTCGGCTTTTCTGCAAACTGGCGCCGCCTGGTCAGCGACACTGTCGAACGGGACGCTGGACGCGTTGTTCTCGGACTTCGTCAGCCTCGCCCGGCCGGAGAATTACGTGGGGATTCTGGCCTATTTTCCGCAGACCGCTGAGCGCCTGGCCGCACTAAATCGTCTACGGCGCGCTATCGCCAGACTGGGGCCCGTAACCACCCTGGCGCAGGGCCCCCGCTACCTGCATTCCACCGGCCAGCTGCACAAGGGAGGCCCGGACACAGGCGTATTCCTGCTGCTCACAGCCGACTCCTCGGCTCAGATAGCGGTACCGGGCGCCGAGTACGGGTTTGGTGAGCTACTCAGGGCGCAGGCTCTGGGGGACTACGAGGCGCTACTGGAAGCTGAAAGGCCTGTACTCAGGGTCAATCTCGGCTGGTACGTCGCGCAGGCGCTTGACCAACTGACCGCCGCCATAGGGTAAACCGTGGCGCCGGCCTGAGTTCAGCCGGCGCCTGACTCAGGCCGTAAACGCCCTCTTCACGCGCTCCCAGAAGCCGGGCTCACTGCTCGCCGGGTCGGGCGCGGGTTGCTCCACTTCCGCGAGCCGTTCCAGCGCAGCTCGCTCCTCGCGCGACAGGTTTGTCGGGGTCCAAACCAGAACGCGTACGATCTGATCACCGCGTCCGGAGCCGCGCAGGCGAGGCATCCCTTTGTTCCGAAGCCGCAGCGCCTGACCGCCCTGCACACCGGCGGGCACGGAGAGCTTGGCCACGCCGTCTATCACAGTCGGAACCTCCACCTCGGCCCCAAGCGCGGCCTGGCTCAGGGTCACCGCCAGGTTGTATATCAGATCATCCCCGTGGCGCTCGAATCTAGCGTCCTCTTCTACCTCGATCAGTACCAGAATGTCACCGCTGGGACCGTTGGACGGACCCGCGTTGCCCTGCCCCGAAAGCTTCAGGTAATCGTCTGTCGACACACCGGCCGGAACCGACACCTTCACGTTCTTCTCAGCCCGGACAAGCCCGTCGCCCCGGCACTCCTGGCAGTGTTCGCCTATTCGCTGGCCGACCCCGCCACACTGGGAGCACGGGCGGACGGTGACGAACTGACCCAGCATCGAACGCTGGACCTGCCGCAGCTCTCCCGTGCCCCCACAGTGTGCGCACGTTTCCTTCGAGGTTCCCGGCTCGGCTCCGCTGCCGGAACAATGAGAGCAGCGAACCAGGACTTTCACTTGGAGGTTCTTTTCCACGCCTCGAGCGGCTTCCTCGAGAGTGACTTTTACCCGGAGCCTGACGTCGCTGCCGCGACGCGGACCGCGAGTCGAGCCGGCTCTGCGGAACAAGTCGCCCAGGCCGGAGCCCGCGCCGAACTCCCGCATGAACACTTCGAAAGCGTCCGAGAAGTCGAAGCCGGAAAATCCGCCGCCTGGCGCGCCGGCATCACGCTTCACTCCGGCCTCGCCATAGCGGTCGTAGAGCTGCCTTTTTTCTGCGTCCCGCAGGATTTCGTAGGCCTCCGTCACCTGCCGAAATTTAGCTTCGGCTTCGGGCGCTTCATTGCGGTCCGGATGGTACTGCATCGCGAGCTGCCGGTAAGCTCGTTTGATCTGCTCCGCATCAGCGTCACGAGAGACGCCCAATAGTTCGTAGTAATCAGCCATTTATTTTCTGATCTAGTGGCGTACGAGGTTCGCCACGAGTGAAGAGGTACAGTCGACGAGGGAAATGACCTTGTCGTACGGCATACGGGTGGGGCCGATCACGCCGACCACTCCATGTAGGTCGTTCAGCGTGTATGGCGCCGTGATGATAGTCAGGTCCGCCAGCTCCGGGGTCCCATGCTCGGCGCCGATCGTAATCTGTGGACCGTCGGTGCAGGCGCGCGCGCCAAGCACTTTGGCCAGCAGATCCCGGCGCTCCGTCAATTCCAGAAGCGCTTTGAGGCTGGGGCCGGTCGTAAACTCCGGTTGTTCGGCAAGCACGGAGGCCTGGCCAAAATGGACGTCCCCCCCCTGCGCCACCCAGTCGAAGATTTCGGGTCCTGACTGGACGAAGATATTCACCAGAGACTCTGCTTCACGGGTAGGCACCCGCACGTCACGGAGCCGGTCCACGAGAGTGCGATGAATCTCCATCAGCGAAGAACCGGACAGTCGTTCGTTGAGCACACGGGTTACCGCCTGCAGTGTTTCCTCTGGAAGCACCGAAGGAAGATCGACATACACGCTTCGAACCACGCCCGATTCCAGAGTCAGCACGAGCAGAGCCTTTTCTGAATCCATCGCCACCAGGTCCAGCTTCAGCAGAATAGCGGAAGCCAGTGTGGGGCTGACGGCCAGGCCCAATTCTCCGGTCAATAGCCCCAGCACCTGGGCCGCTCTCCGGAACAGCACCTCGATTCCTGATAGCTCCGGCACGGCGAGATGCTCCTCGATGCTGGCCATCTGCTGCGAGCTCACCCTGCTCCGCCCCATGAGGCTGTCCACGTAGAAGCGATACGCCATGTCGGTGGGCACACGGCCGGCCGAGGTGTGTGGGTGGCTCAGGAATCCTTTGTCCTCGAGGTCCGACATCGTGTTTCGGACTGTGGCGGGAGAAACTCCGAGATCATGTGTTTGAACGATCCGGCGGGATCCCGCCGGCTCTGCCGATTCGATGTACGATTCGACTACAGCCTGCAGGATTCTTCTTTCCCGTTCAGTAAGTTCGTGGCGATTTTGCGGCATACGTCAGATTTTCATCTCCAGTTCGGCGACCAGCGCATCGAGGCGAAGCCATCCGGCCGGTGTCAGAACAATGCGGTCTTCGTGCTCATTCAGCCAGCCTGCTTCGCGCCACTGGTCCAGATTCGCCGGGGCCCCGTCCGCGGCCCACGCGGAGTCTCGCCGGGGCAGCCCCCTACGGGTCCGCAGCCCGAGCCAGATCTCTTCCAGACGTTTCTGCTTCGGCGACAGAAGCTCGCTTCCTTCACGCAAAGTCGTTCCCGTCTCTGCGGCACTACGGTACGCGTCCCAACTACGTACGTTCCAAATCCGGCGCGGATTCAGAAAGCTGTGGGCCGACGGCCCGGCGCCAAGGTATGATCTGCGCTCCCAGTAGTGCCAGTTGTGCAGTGATTCATGTCCTTCGAGCGCGAAATTGGAGACTTCGTACTGACGGAGCCCCACTCCTTCCAGCGCCGCTGCGGAGGCCAAGTATTCGGCCTCATAGGCAGGCTCCTCCGCGAGCCGCACTTGTCCCCGGTCTACCCGGCGTCCCAGCGGCGTGCGCGGCTCCGCCGTGAGTCCGTACGTACTGACGTGCGGAACGTTCAGATCGGCCACGCGTCTGATTTCATGTTCCCAGTCGCGGGCTATCGCTGCTGGCAGTCCGAATATCATGTCCACATTGACGCTTTCGAATTCTGCCCCCAGAGCGGCTTCGACAGCTGCGGCGGCACCTTTCGCGTCGTGCAGTCGGCCCAGCCACTTCAGTGGTTCGTCCGCGAAGGACTGAACGCCGAGGCTGACGCGGGTCACCCCCGCAGCGCGCCAGGCTCGAGCGGTTCCGGCGTCGAATGAGATCGGGTTGGCTTCCGCCGTAAATTCCACCGACTCGGACAGAGCCACACGCTTGTCCAGCACCTCACGTAGCCTGTTCATTCCGTCGGCCCCGAGCAGCGATGGAGTACCGCCGCCCACATAAACGGAGTCCAGCTTTATGGGACTCCGCACCGCAGAATGTGCGGCCCAGTCATCGAGATCCCGCGCGATCGCCGCGAGCCACGGGCCCACCGGCGGATCCGCGGACCGCCGCACGGAGAAGTCGCAGTAGTGGCAGCGGTGCGTACAGAACGGAAAATGCACATACAGAGCGCGGGGCTGACCTGCGTCGGTGTTCACAACGGGGCTCCCGCGCCGGTTGCGGCCCGTGCGGCTGTTACGAACCGCCCCCCCGCCAGCCTCCGAACATGTCCCTCTACTTCGAGCCGGCTGAGCAGTGCCAGGCCAGCTCCGGCCTCCAGGCCTGCCGCCTCGATGAGTTCGGCGGCCGACCGGTGGGCTCCGTCGGTGAGGCAGGATAGAGCTCTCGCGGCTGGTCCGTCGGGCGCCTTTCGGGCTGGCCGCGCCTCTCGCCGACCCGCATTCGGGAGGCGGCGGCCGGCCGTGTCCCGGCTTGGCACGCTCAGGTGATCCCATACGTCCCGAGCGCACGTGATCACAGCCGCGCCGTCCTGGAGGAGCTTGTTTGAGCCGGCACAGGCCGCATCCGTGATGAGACCGGGCACGGCTCCGACCTGGATGCCCAACTCCGCCGCGTGATCTACCGTGATCAGAGCGCCGCTACGGGCCCCGGCCTGCACCACTATCACGAATTCGGCCAGAGCGGCAATAATACGGTTTCGCCGTGGAAAATACTCCGCCCGAGGACCCTCCGACGGTTCGAACTCACTCAGCAAGAGCCCGGAGGATTCGAGGCGGCCGTAGAGCGCCCGGTGCGAGGCAGGATAAACGTGCCGCAGCCCGCATCCCAGTACGCCTATCGTGCCACCACCCGCCTCCAGGGCACCGCGGTGAGCCGCGCCGTCTATGCCCGCCGCGAGTCCGCTGACCACGACGACTCCCTGGCTGGCCAGCTCGAAGGCAAGGCGCTTGGCCACGGTTCGTCCTATCTCGGTAGGGCGGCGGCATCCGACTATTGCCACGACGCCTGTGGCGGACGCGCTGACCGGGCCCCTCATGTGCAGCAGGATGGGAGGCGCGTGGAGCCGCTTCAGCCGTTTCGGATATTCGGCCGACCCGTAGGTCACGATTCTGCCCGCAGCGGCGCGCACGGCCTGAAAATCAGCCTGCGTTACTGACCTGAAACCAGACATTCTGAGAGCCGCCGACGCCGAACCGTGCGTATCGATCAGACGCCTGATGCGTGTCGGGCCCAATCCGTGAGTTCGGCACAGAGCGAGAGCGGCGCGCCCTTCAGCTGACTCGGTTAGGGGCTCCACGCTTCCGAATCTGGCAGCGAGTCATCACCGACCCCGGCGACCTCCGCCGCCTTCTCTTCCTGGACACGTTCCCAGAGCCCCTCCAGTAGATAGGGAAGTCCCGCACGACTCACGGCTGACACCCGAAACGTGGCCCAGGCCTCCGGGGCTTCCAACTCTACGTCGTCGCCACCGGCCGCCGAAAGGTCGCACTTGCTCACGATCACGCAGTGCGGCAAACGGGCCAGGAAGGAGTCGTGGCCGGCCAGCTCCCCTCGCAGCAGATCATATGTGACCTGTGGGTCCGGAGAATCAGCCGGCACCACGACCGCCAGCGTCCGGGTCCGTTCGATGTGGCGCAGAAACTGGGTACCGAGACCGCGGCCAGCATGGGCTCCTTCGATAAGGCCCGGAATGTCCGCCAGCACGAACGATCTGCTGTCAGACAGCGGGACGACCCCCAGGTTCGGCTTCAAAGTCGTGAAGGGATAATCCGCCACTTTGGGTCGGGCCGCCGAGACGGAAGCCAGCAGTGTGGATTTGCCCGCGTTGGGTTCGCCGACCAGGCCGACGTCGGCGATGAGCTTGAGCTCGAACTCTATTCGCCGCTCCTGGCCCCAACCTCCAGGCTCCCACTCTCTGGGCGCCTGGTGCGTGGGACTGGCGAAGGAGGCATTACCCCGTCCGCCGCGGCCGCCGTGCGCCACGACAATCCGGTCCCCCTCGACCAGCAGCTCTCCGATCCTCTCGGATGTATCGGCATCTCTTACTACCGTGCCCAGAGGGACGGGAAGAATCAGGTCGTCTCCGTCCGCGCCTGTTTTGTTCTTTCCCTCTCCGTGCTGCGCCCTGCCGGCTGCGTAGCTGTCTCTATAGCTGTAGTCGAGCAGTGTGCCCAGTTGTGGGTCGGCCACCAGGATTACGTCGCCGCCACGGCCCCCGTTTCCGCCGGCTGGACCCCCACGCGGAACATGCTTTTCGCGCCGAAATGCCACGGCGCCCGCTCCGCCGGCGCCTCCCTTTACCCGGATGCGGGCTACATCAATGAACATGTCCCTCCCCTACCCGGTAGTCGTGTTATGACGTTCGCGCACGCGAACCCACAGATCCTCGGCCCGGCGTCGCCAGTCCGGGTCGGGTGACAGGCGCAGTCCGATCTGCAGAGCGTCGTCCACGTCCTGCCGTGAGGCGGACGCGTTCAGGGCTCCTCGCAGGTGCGAATGCAGCTGCCGCTCCCAACCCGTCGCGGCCAGAATCGCTACCGTGCACAGTTCGCGGGCCGCCAGGCTTAACCCAGGCCTGCCCAACACCTTTCCGTACCCTTCTGTAATCATCCAGCGATCAAGGGCGGGGTGCATAGTATGCACGTTGGCCCGCAGCTTCTCGAAATTGGCCTGATAGACAGTCCTGCATATGCTTTGCCCACGCTCCCGCCATTCCTCCAGGCTGTCCTCAGCCGGATCACGGCCCGTCTCAGACCCGGTCTCTCCAGCCACCTCTCGCCAGATCGAGAATGCCTGCAGCGCGGCCGGAAATCCGAGGAACAGATAGCACTGCAGCATGGCCTCTTCGAGCGCCGTAGCGGCCTCGGACTCAGCGCCGCGTGCTGCGTGAAAGGCCGTCATCTTGTCCCGCACTAGCGCCCAGTCGCGCACGGCGACGGCGGCGGACAGCGACACCACATCAGACACTTCGCTCATCCCGAGCTTATCCGAAGGGGGCTAAGTTCTGTCTCCAGCCTTCCTACCACTTCACCGCGAGTGTTGATGAGCTGCGGCGTGCGAAGATCCGACAGCCGGCTGGCTTCGTCCTGACTGAGCAGATCCAGGCGGGAGAGGAGTTGCACTGTGGCCGGGCCAGTCGCCCGCAGGCTCCCATCCATAATCTTGAGCGCCATGCCCCAGGAGTCGTCCCTCGCCGCCACGCACAGAACTCCCTCGGCGCCTTCCTTGGCTAGCAGACGTCCCCTTGTGGCCCGCATGATCGTGAGTGGCACCCGGCCCTCCGAGGACGTGAACAGGGGATTCTCCGCCATGGCCTCGACGACCGCGCCCACCGCATCTTCCTGCCCCGCGGAGCGCATCAGACGGCTGAACGCGAGCGCCATCTCTGCCAGGGCGAGTTTGGGCGTCGGCACGCCGCAGCCGTCGGTGGCCCAGTACCAGGACTCTGGATCGGAATCGACCCAATCAGCCAGCGAAGAGCGGACCCGGCGCTGCGCCGGATGGTCGTAGAGATGATATCCCGCCGACGTCCATCCTTCCTTCCGGCACAGGGCCAGAATACCGGAATGTTTCCCCGAGCAGTTGTTGTGCAGCCGGCTCGGACTCTTGCCTTCCCGGATGAGGGCCTCCGCTGCCTGCCGGTCGTAGGGTTCATCAGGTCCGCAGGCGAGGGCCGACTCATCGAGGCCGACCTTGTCCAGCATTCCGCGCGCCAAGTCTACGTGCGCATCCGTGCCCCCGTGAGAGGCACAGGCCAGAGCCAGCTCCTCCTGGCCGAAACCCGCCGCCTCAGCTGCCCCAGCTCTCACGAGCGGGATGACCTGGAACGGTTTCATGGCCGATCGCCAAAAGGTGACGAGATCGGAGTCGCCGACGGCCATCGTGCCGCCGGGCAATCCGGCCACGACGGCATGGACGACGTGCTCCGACTCCATCTCGTTGCCCCTGAACACACGAACCCTATTTGTCATCTACTCTCTCATTGACCGCGTTTACCGGCGTGCGCTCGAAGCGGCAGCCAGACCCCGGCCAGAACGAGTAGTCCGCCCCAAACAGTCGTCCAGGACGGCAACTCGGCGGAACCCAGTATGAGGAGTGCCAGAATAGTGGCTCCGAGGGGTTCGAGCAGGCCGGTTACGCTGACAACGTATGCGCGGACGTGCTTTAGCGCCCAGTTGAAGCCGGTGTGTCCCAGTAACATCGGCCCGATCGCGAGCCCGGCTAGCGCCAACCATGTGCCGCGGCCGAAGCCGATCAGTGGCAGCCCGCTAGCGGCGGTAATCCCCACGGCCACGAGGGCCGCGATCGCGTAGACGGGCGTCACGTAGGCCCACAGACCGAGCTTGGCCCGCAGCCGCCGGCCGGCGATGAAATAGAGCGCTGCCAGGAAGCCAGCCACCAGGGCGAGAATGTCACCCTGAAGCGGATTCCTGCCGGCTGCCGCATGTCCGGACCCGAAATCGCCCAGGCCGATGAGACCGGCCCCGCCAACCGCGACGAGGATTCCCATCCACTCAGCTCGACCGGGTGGTTCCCGCAGCACAAGGCCCGAGAGCAGCCCTACGAACAGAGGGTGAGTGGTGACAAGTACCGTCGAACTCGCCACGCTGGTCAGCTCCAACGATCGAAACCAGAGTACGAAGTGGAGGGCCAAGAACGAGCCAGACGCCAGGAGCCAGACGAAATCGTGGCGGTCGAGGCGCGACAGGGCTCGCCACTGCCCGCTCCCGATCAACAGGGGAAGGCAGAACAGCAGAGCCAGGCCGGGACGCCAAACCGCAATGGCGCTCGCCGGTGCCTGGGCCAGCCTGACCAGCACCGCACCCGACGAAACGCCAAGGATCGCGACAGCCAGGACAGGCACTACTGCGCGGTGCTGGGCGCTCTCAGACATGCCCGCTAGATGTACGTCACCGCGGGCACGCGCAAGAGCGCGCGCCCGGATCAGAAGCTGGTCAGGCGGCCTCGTGCCGCGGCGCGGCGTTTGGCGCCGGGGTCAGCCCGACGACGATCTCTTCGATCTTGCCGAGCAGCGTATCGGCGCCCGCTTCGCTCGTGCCGAATAAACCGTCCTCGTTCTGGGCCGCATCTCTGGACGCACCATGGAGGTTGAGCCAGAGGTCGAAACGCTCGCTGGCCCGAACCACCGAATAGAAGCGTGTAGCAGGCTTCCGCCTCGCCAGCAGGTCAAGCAGCGCCGCCCCGAGCGCAACGTGAGTTAGGAAGAGATCCTTGAAGCCGTCCAGGACCAACTTGAGCTGAAAGATAGCCAGGTCACGCAGGAGAACTCGGGCCGGCGGCCTGCCAGCAGTCTCGGTATTCGTCAGGGTTCCGGTCATTGTCACACCTCTTTATCTATGCCTGAGGGGATCCGCCGCGACGGCGACCGATCCGGCTGCTTCTTGTATACCTTGTCATACGAGGATCCGCCTGACCCGGTTTCAGGGCGCGGCGATTCGCGGCTTTCGAAGCTCGTGCCGCCCGATCCTCCCTGCTAAGTCACGCCTGAACAAGCAGTTACACTCACACAGATGTGGCTGGCTGAAATGTTCCGGTGCCAGCGAGTATGTTTGGGAACGACAGCGCGCCGCGGGCAGGGCGCTCACGGCGACCCGATTCTGAGCCGCCGGCTGGTATTGCGAATTTCTCAGATGTGTGCATATCCTTGCCATGAACGGACGGTGCGAGCATAATGCGTAAACCTCCGTGTGCCTTTCCGAATTTTGACTCAAAGGAGAATGAGCGTGACGAAACAGGATTTTGCGGAGAAGCTCGCCGGGAAGACTGACATTTCCAAGGCGAAGGCGATGGAGGTAATCGACTGCATCTTCTCCACCAAGCCGGGTCATGGAATAATCGCTGTCGAGCTTGACGGCGGACGTGACATGACGATCACAGGGTTCGGCACGTTCAAGACGCGCCGGACGAAGGCTCGGAAGGGCCGAAACCCGCAGACTGGTCAGGAAATCATGATTGCGGCGCGCAACAGCGTCTCATTCAGAGCGGGTAAAGGTCTCAAAGACCGCGTTCGTGACTAGGACGGCTTCGGCCGCCAAGTCGCAACAACGAGAAACGCCCCCACACGGCTGACCAGCCGCTGGGGGCGTTTTCTCTGATGGTTTTTCTCCAGGGAGTGGAAGGTCAGCCGGGTCAGCCCAAGTCTGACGCGACAGCACGTCAGCGGGCCGCGGCTTGCTCTCTTTCAGGCGCTTCAGCGGAAACCGCCTCCCGGTCCTCGGCCCGGGTGGCCTCCGCGGCCGCGAACAACTCCGGCGCGTTTTCCGAAAGCTGCAGCAGTCTAACCGCCTCTTCGATCTGTCTCGTCCCCAGCTGATTTCGCCTCAGCATCGCCGTCTCGCCGAAAGCGGCGTTGGCCACCTGGGTGACCAGAATCCGGTCCACAAGGCGCCGAACCCGATTGAACTCGGTGGCGGTCACGGGCTCATCCCCCGCCGCCTCCTGCAGAGCCGCGAGGTAGGCAGATCTGAGCTCTTCAGTGACTTCAAAGTCCGGGTCGAGGCCCGGGTGTTCCTTGGCCCAGCTGACGCCTACCTGAATCGCGACGTTGTTGATCGGCACGCCAGCTTGGGCCAACGCGGCAAGAAAGTCAGTCTCCTCCTCCGTCGCCTCTGGCTCGCGCACGGTCAGATCAGGTCTGATTCCACCTCCACCGTAGACCGGGCGGCCGGAATCTGTATGAGCGATCTCTCGGCCCGCGGTGTCTGCTTCGGCGTGGACGGCGAGATCGAGCTCAGGCTCATCTCGATCCCGGGGCACCGTTATGGATCTGCCGCTGGGCGTGAACCAGGCGGCCGTAGTGAGCTTGAGCTGGTGGCCGCCCTCCAGATTGATCAGCGACTGTACGGAGCCCTTCCCGAACGTGGTGACACCCAGAACCAGGGCGCGATCGTGATCCTGCAGCGCGCCAGCCACGATCTCCGACGCGCTCGCGCTGGTCTCGCTGATAAGCACAACAAGCGGTATCTCCGGCCAGGCCTCGGCACTTGGAGCCCTGTAGATATGATCCTCGTTCGGGTTCCTGGAGCCGACGGAGACGATTTCCTCACCCGCCGAAAGGAACAAGTCGGAGACAGCGATGCCCTCCGTCAGCAAACCGCCGGGATTGCCGCGCAGATCCAGGATCAGCTTTCTGGCGCCCTGGTCCCGGAGATCGTTCACGGCGTTGGCGACCTCTTCCTCCGCCCTCTGGGAGAACTGCTCCAGACGCACGAAGCCGATCTCGGGCGTGATCATGAACGCCTTGGTGGCTTCGACGTGGATGCGGTCCCGGACGATCGTGAACTCCAAAGGTTCGTCCACGCCGAATCGGCCGATCGCTATCGTGACCGGCTCGCCTTTCTCACCCCTGAGTCGCTCGACGGCCTGTTCGTCAGTCCAGCCGCGCGCCGATTCGCCCTCCACACCCATGATCTTGTCGCCGGTTTGCAGCCCCTGACGCTCCGCGGGAGTGTTTGGCAGCACTGACATAACCGTGACCCAATCCCCCACCGCCCGGATACGGATTCCCAGGCCCCCGTAATTGCCTGTCGTCTGCAAAGTAAAATCGTCACGGTCGGCGGCATCGATAAATGTGCTATACGGATCGCCGACTTCCTCGAGCAGGCCGTCGATGGCCATGCGATAAAGCTCGCTTGGATCGATCTCCTCGACGTATCTCTCCGCAACGTAGCGGTGGACATCGTCGAACAAACGGGCGCTGTGGAGCACCCCTTCCTGGCTTGCCGCGCCCTGCTGAATGAGCCAGCCGCCGCTGGCGAAGGAGATGACCGCAACGACCGCAGCCGGCATCCAGCTCGAAGCTCTGCTCCGGTGGTTCGATCCCATTTCAGGCCGCTTCTGGCTCGTATCCATATCTATTTGGACTCCTGCGGCACTTCGCGTGCCATGGACTTTTCTATTTCGGGTGCGGCCAGCGCCAGCAACGCCTGCGGCGAATCCGCTTGCTGGAGTAAGGTAGACGCCTCCGCGACAACTGTATTCCTTCGCAGACCTCTCTCAATGCCCGCCAGCTCACCGAACGCCGTCGACGCGATGCGGCGACCCAATTGAAACTCGATCAGGCCGCGGCCGGTCCGGTAGGCTTCGGCGTCCAAGTCGGTGTCGGTGCGCTCATCGAGGTACTCGAAAAACGCCTGCCTCATCGGCCCCGAGACGACGAAGTCACGTGTCAGGTCGGGATGCGCCCGCAACCACTGCAGGGAAAAGCGAAGGGTCAGTTCGTCGAATTCCGCCGGCGCCAGGCCAGCTTCCAGGAGAGAGAGCCGCAGAGCCTGTTCGGACGTCGTGAGCGTATCCGGTCGAACGATGATATCCGGAGCTATTCCTCCACCACCGTAGACCAGACGGCCGCCAGCCGTACGAAACGTCTCCCGCTGTTCAGGCTCTTCCTCGCCAACCCGCGGCGCGTCGGGATCGTCCGCCGGATCGAGGGTCAGGGCCGCGGACACCGCGTCGTTGAAGGCCTGAGATCCGAGAGAAAACTCGGCCTCATCCTCTTCGCTGCGGGGCTTGTGGATCGACCGCCCACTGGGGGTAAACCAGGTACCGGTGGTAAGGCGGAGATATCGATCTCCGGGGAGCGGAAACACACTCTGCATCACACCTTTGCCGAACGTCTGCGTTCCCAGAAGTAAGGCGCGATCGTGGTCCTGCAGCGACCCGGCCACGATCTCAGACGCGCTGGCCGACGTCCCGTTGACGATCACCGCCATCGGCAGGCCAGGATAGCGGTCGGGGGCTGAGGCCCGATACGTCTGGCTATCACGCGGATCTCGGGCCCGCGTATCCACTACCTCCTGATCAGGCTGCAGGAACAGATCGCTCAGCGACACCGCTTCCCGCAGAATTCCGCCCTTGTTGTAGCGAAGATCCAGAACGAGCGACGTGGCGCCGCGTTCCAGAAGCCCATCGATCGCGTCCTCTACCTCCTGGCGGGCGGATACGCTGAACTGGGTCAAATAGACGTAGCCCACGTCGCCGGCGAGCAGAAGCGGCTTGGCCGCCACCAGATGCACGTCGTCTCTGACGATTCTGTACCGAATCGGACCTTCCGCGCCGACCCTCGCAATCGTGATGTCCACCGGCTCGCCACGAAGTCCACGGAGCGCGCCCGTGGCTTCCTGCTGCGACCAGCCAAGCGTGCTGATGCCGTCTACCTCGACAATGCGGTCGAGAGGCCTGATATCGAGCTGGGAAGAAGGACTGTTGGGAATGACGCTGAGAACCGTAATCCCCTCCTCTTCTTCGGCCAGAATCCGCATCCCCACCCCGCCGTAGTTGGCATTGAGGAGCGCTGCGTTGCGATCCCGAGGCCTGATAAAGGCGGCGTACGGATCGCCCAGCTCCTGAAGAAGACCGTCCACCGCCATTTCGTAAAGTTCAGCCGCGTCGATCTTGTCCACGTACCGATCCGCGATGTGGTCGTGAACACGTTCGAAAACGCTCCGGGCCACGCGCACGTCAGCCGTGAACGGGGCGCTGTCCTGCAGCAACCAGCCGCTCGTCGCAAAGGCGATGAGTCCGACAGGTACCGCGGACAGCAAGCTACGATATGGCAAGTCCAGCTCCTCTCATGTTTTCGGCAATTCGCCACCCTGACATCAAAACTCCGCTGGCGCCAAAAAGTTTCCGCCCATTCACCTCTGGCCGTCCGCAAATCTGTCCGGCCAGCGAGTTACAAGCTCCTTCCAAAGAGCCTCCTGCACGGATTGTACCGGCTCGTCTCCCGCGATCCGGGTCACGTTCGGCTCGGTGTCTGCCAGCGAGTCGTAGGCTTGGGCCACGGTCCGATGAAACACCTCACTTTCACGCTCCAGGCGGTCCGCCTCTCCCAGCTGTCTGCTCTTACCTACGCCGGAGTCGAGAACCAGCAGAAATGTGGCGTCGGGACGCAGCCCTCCCGTAGCGAAATTGTTCAGTTCGCGAACCCGCTCCAAACCCAGCCCTCTACCAATACCCTGGTACGCGAACGTCGAAAGTTCATACCGGTCGGCGAGCACTATCTCGCCGCGCTCGAGAGCCGGGCGAACCACAGAGCGCACGAACTCCGCCCGGGCCGCCAGATAAAGCAGCAGTTCGGTCTCCGGCGTCATCGACAGGTTGCGGTCCAGCACGATGGCGCGGGCTCCCTCTCCGGCCGGAGTGCCGCCTGGCTCCCGGACAGACAAATGCGGAATACCCAAGCCCTCCATCCGCCTCGAAAGCAGGGCCTGCTGGGACGACTTCCCGCTGCCCTCAACCCCTTCCAGAACTAGAAACAAACCAGGGCGCGGCGACGGTGTCGCCTCAGTCGTAGTACTCGACACCGAGATGGGTCAGCTGGTCCTCACCCGCCATCCAGCGCAGGGTGTTCTTCAGCTTGAGCTGCTGTATGAAGATGTCGTGCTCAGGATAGAGTCCCTCCGCGACCTGAGGGCTCTTGAAGTAGAAGGACATCCACTCCTGTATCCCGCTCAGTCCGGCCCGCTTGGCGAGATCGCTGAACAAGGCCAGATCAAGGACGATCGGGGCGGCCAGAATCGAATCCTTACACAGAAAATCGACCTTGATCTGCATGGGGTAGCCAAGCCAGCCGAAGATGTCGATGTTGTCCCAGCCCTCCTTGTCATCTCCGCGCGGCGGATAGTAGTTAATCCGCACCTTGTGGTAGAAGTCCTTGTACAGATCAGGGTACATGTCGGGTTGGAGAATGTGCTCCAGAACACCCAGCTTGGACTCTTCCTTGGTCTTGAAGCTGGCCGGATCGTCCAGTACCTCCCCGTCCCGGTTGCCGAGAATATTGGTCGAGAACCAGCCACGCAGGCCGAGCATGCGGGCTTTGAACCCAGGCGCCAGAATCGTCTTCATTAGCGTCTGGCCGGTCTTGAAATCCTTGCCGCAGATAGGCACCTGGTGGGTCGCGGCCAGCTCCAGCATGGCGGGGATATCCACTGTGAGATTGGGCGCTCCGTTGGCAAACGGCACCCCTTCCATGAGCGCGGCGTAGGCGTAGATCATGGACGGAGCGATGGCGGGATGGCTCTCCCGCAACCCGGCTTCGAAGGACTCGACAGTCTGGTGCACTTCCTCAGGCTGGATGAAAATCTCCGTTGACGCGCACCAGACGATAACCAGCCGATCGCACCCTTCCCGCTCCTTGAAGTCCCGCATGTCCTGCCGGAGCTGCTCGGCCAGGACCATCTTCGACTCGCCCGACTTAACGTTCGTACCGTCCAGCTTCTTGACCCACTCCCGATCGAACACCGCGGGCATGGGCTTGATTGTTCGCATGAAATCAGCCACGGGATCCAGATCCTCAGGCCGTAACACTCCGGCTACCTGAGCTGACTCGTATGCGTCGTCAGCGATAGGATCCCAGGCTCCGAAAGTCAGGTCGCCCAGCTCCGCCAACGGCACCAACTCCTTGACGAGAGGGGTCCGCTGTTCCGTGCGCTTGCCGAGCCGAATCGTGTTCATCTGGGTGATAGATCCGATTGGTTTGGAGCGTCCCTGACGCACCGCCTCGACCCCCGCGATGAACGTAGTGGAGACGGCTCCGAGGCCGACCAACAACACTCCCAGCTTGCCATCAGCGGGCTCAATCTCACGTCCCAGTTCCACGTCGCTCATACCTAATATTTGCCTTATCTCAAGTAAATTAACATATTTATCTACAACATGTTGCGCCGACGCCATTACGCCCGCTACAAGCCGCTAAGCGCCCGGCTCTCCGTCGGGTCGGGTATTCCTGTAGACCCAGAGGATCCGCTGAATAACCGTCAAATTGGTGAGAATGGCCAGGCCCACGATCACGCCTCGCAGCACTCCGCCCTGGTCGGCCTCGCCGAAAATGACAGCCGACAATCCGATCAGCAGTACCCTCTCCGGGCGCTGCATGAATCCGACGCTGCATTCCATGTCGAGCCCTTCGGCCCGGGCCCGCGTATAGCTGACCATGATCGAGCCGGCCATGGCGAGCATGACGGCGTAGATCATTCCAACGTCGCCGAGCTGCAGTCTATAGTCATTGTACAGAGACAGCAGTCCCAGGTATACAATGATCTCAGACAGACGATCGAGCGTGGAGTCGTAAAAGGCTCCGAAACTCGACGCCAAGCCTGTACGCCGGGCCACCGTCCCGTCGAACATGTCGAATATGCCTCCCGCCAGGATCAGCGCGCCGGCTGTCCGCACGCTGTGCTGGTGGAAAAAATATCCGGATGAACAGGTAACGATGAAGCCCAGGGTGCTGAGAAGATTGGGATGCACACGCCACCGCGTGAGGGCCGCCACGACTGGCTCTATCGCGGCCCGCAGAACCCGTTCTACTGCAGCGCGCAGGCTGTTCATGCCCGCCAAGCGGTGCTTCCGCTCATGTGGGCAGAATGATCCGGCTCTCCTCGCCTTTCTTGATCCCGAGCCCGATCGACTGATGGACCCTGTCCATCAACTTGTCGAAATTGGCCTGGGCCGAAATCAAGGCCTGGTACCGGCTGCTCTGCTGCACCTCCTGGCTCAGCTCACTGAGTTGGTCACGCAGATCTTCCGGAGGCTCCTCTCCCCGATCCACGAATCCCAACAGCTGATCCTGCAGCCCCCGCATTCGATTCAGCATTTCCGTCGCTTCGCGATCATCTCCGATTTCGCGGTGCGCCGCCTTCAGATACATGTACTCAGCCGTTTGTGAGACGAATCTGCCGACCTCGTTGGCTTTCTCAAAAATCTTGTCGCGTTCGTTCGAATCCATACCCCGCCCTAGTCTGCCAAATCAGTGACTTGAAGAATCAGTTAATATAGGCGCGTCCACCCGCCCCGGCTAACCGTTTCGAACAGCGATGGCAAACCGATCACGTTCGCACAGGTCCTGACAAACTCGGATTGTGCTCCACCGGTCCTCCGCCTTCAGCAGTGAGTAGACCGCGGCGCCCTGCCCGGCCCCGATCTCCATGAACAAGGCTCCGGCCGGCTGCAGTCGATCCGGCGCTCCCGCCACCAATCGCCGGATGACGTCCAGCCCATCCTTTCCGCCCGCCAGAGCTACACGCGGCTCGTGGCCACCTACCACTTCCGGGAGCGCACCCAGCTCCGCCTCAGTCACGTAGGGGGGATTGGACACGATCAGTTCGAATCTTTCCTGCGGCTCGATCGCGGCCCAGAAGTCTGTCCCGCAATGACGGAGTCGGATCCGATCCTCGAGACCCAACGCGGCCACATTGCCGGCCGCCACACTCAGGGCTGGCTCGCTCCGGTCCACAGCCACGACGGAGCGCGCCAGACGCTCGCTCGCCAAAGCCAGGGCCAAGGCGCCTGATCCCGTACCGACATCCAGGGCCGACTCGACCTGAAGTCCAGCCCTGTCCCGCTGGATCCAGCCGGCGACGTGATCCACCAGCTGCTCTGTCTCGGGACGCGGCACGAGCACGGCCGGATTCACGCTCAACTCGAGCGTGCGAAAGGCGGCTGAGCCCTCGATGTATTGTAGAGGCTCTCCAGCCATACGCCGCCGAACCAGGCCCGAGAGCCGGGCCACCTGCTCAGATCCGAACTGTATGTCAGGATCCAGAAGGAACTCGTGCCGCCGCACACCGAGGGCCGCCGACACCAGTCGCTCGGCTTCAATCCGCGGCGATTCGACTCCCGCTGCCCCAAGTTCCTGTGTCAAACCGGCCAGCGTGGCCCGGCATGTCACTCGGCAGCCTCCATTCGCTCCGCCAGCCCAGCACTCCGTAGCTCACCGATCAATTCATCCAGGTCGCCGGCCAGAACGGCTTCCAGACGATGCAGCGTCAGATTGATTCGGTGGTCTGTGACCCGATTCTGGGGGAAGTTGTAGGTCCGAATCTTGGCCGACCGGTCACCCGTTCCCACTTGTAGGCGGCGTTCACGGGCTCGCTCCGCTTCCTGTTCCGCAACCTCCTGATCCAGCAGGCGGCTGCGAAGCACCTTGAGCGCCTTGGTTTTGTTCTTGTGCTGAGACTTCTCGTCCTGGCAGCTCACGACCAGCCCTGTGGGGATGTGCGTGATCCGTACCGCCGAGTCGGTCGTATTGACGGACTGCCCGCCAGGGCCGGAGGAACGAAACACGTCGATCTTCAGATCGCCGGGATCGATTTCCAGATCTACTTCCTCGGCTTCAGGCAGCACGGCTACCGTCGCGGCGGACGTGTGAATTCGGCCCGAACTCTCGGTCGCGGGGACCCTCTGGACCCTGTGCACACCGGACTCGTAGCGCAAATGTCCGTACACGTCACGCCCCCGTACCACGAAAATGATCTCTTTCAGCCCACCCAGAACCCCTTCGCTCGAGGATATCACCTCCAGCGTCCACTTCTTGGCGTCCGCGTATCGGGTGTACATGCGGTACAGATCAGCGACGAAGAGCCCGGCCTCGTCTCCACCGGTACCGGCCCTCATTTCGACCACGGCCGGACGATCGTCGAGAGGGTCGGGCGGCACGAGTAGGATTTGAAGTGCCTCGGAGTCGCGTTCGATCTGGGCCGACAGCTCTTGTACTTCGGCCACGGCCAGCGCCACGAGCTCGGGATCCTCATCACTCTGAGCGACCTCGCTCGCCTGCTCCAGCTGGTTGAGGAGGGAGAGAAACGCCTTGCCGGCCTCGACGACCGGGGTCAATGCGGAGTGCTCCCGAGCCGCCTCGCGCAGTCGGGATGGATCGCCAAGAACAGCCGGATCGGCCATGAGGCGGGCAAGCTCGTCGTGACGCTCGAGCGCCGCCCCGACGCGCGCATGCAGCGGGTCGGGTGTGTCAGTCATGATGCGGACTCACTCGGCTGGAGTGACCGCCTCCTCCGATGTGCCCTCAGCGACGGGAGCCTCGTCCGCCTCAGCGACGGGAGCCTCGTCCGCCTCAGCGACGGG
>JBDLJJ010000028.1:0-27393 GCA_039714435.1 Gemmatimonadota bacterium
CCAGGCGCTACCGGCGGTGGAGATCGTGCCCGGAAACGAGATCTATGATTACGAGTCCAAGTACACGGCTGGAATGTCGCAGTACCTGGTGCCCGCTCCGCTCGAGCCCGAGCAGGCTTCTCGCCTGGCCGAGATCGCGGTTCAGGTTCAGCACACGCTTCGTCTCGGTTCCTACGGACGTATCGACTTTCGGCTCGACGAACGGGACGGTTCCTTCTCGTGCCTGGAGGCCAACAGCCTGCCCGGCCTGACAGCCACGAGCCTGGTTCCCAAGTCAGCTGGCGCGGCCGGGATATCGTTCCCGGAGCTGTGTGAACGTATCGCGCTGTCCGCTGTTCGCGGCCAGTCCGCGGCCGCGGCTAGAGCCTGAGCATGGGATTCTCCGACCGATCCTACAACCAGGCGCCTTCCAGGCCGGCGCGCCGCTGGGCGCCATCCCTCACACCCTGGGTCAAGCGCCTCCTGGCCGTGAACTTCGGTCTGTGGTTCGTAGGCGCGCTGGGACTGCTGTCGCCCCGCTTCCTGTACCTCACGGCCTTCGATCCACAGGTGCTGGTATTCCATCCCTGGTCGCCGCTGACTTACATGTTCGTGCACGGCGGATTCTGGCACGTGGCGTTCAACATGATCGCCGTATTCTTCTTCGGGCCGCCGCTCGAGCGCCTGTGGGGAGGACGGGACTTCATCCGGTTCTATCTGGTGTGCGGACTGGGTGCGGCCCTGACGTCGATTATTCTGTGGCCGCTCATCGGGCCTCACTCCGTCATAGGCGCTTCCGGCGCCGTTTTCGGCCTCCTCCTGGCCTTCGGCCTGCGCTGGCCCGACCAGCCGATCTACCTCTACGGGCTGCTTCCCATCAAAGCCAAGTGGTTCGTGGGGGGCCTGGCCGTGCTCTCCCTCGTTTCGACATACCGGGCCGCCGTGGTCGGCGGAGGGGACGGAGTGGCCCACTGGACACATCTGGGAGGGCTCGCCACCGCCTATCTGTACCTCAAGTACCGGGAGACGGGCAGGCTCATGCCCAAGCGCTTCTCCATGATGCGCCGTGGCTGGAAGGTGAGCAGCGGAGGGGACAAGGACGGGGCGGAAGGGACCGCTTCCCGGCAGTGGCGCTCCGGCTCGTCCGCCGAGGGTGGGCGCCGCCCGTCAGGTGGCGATTCGGCGGATAGAGTTGACCGGATTCTCGAGAAGATCCGCGATTCAGGCCTCGAATCGCTTTCCGCTGAGGAAAAGAGTTTCCTGGACGAGATGAGTCGCCGCTATCGCGGTGGGCCCTGAGGCCCTCAACTCCGCCAGCTACAGACCCCGAAATTTTTGCCAACGCCGCGCCCTCCGTCTAGGTTGTTCGGTCCCGTTTTCTGCCTTGGATCTTAGCAGGGAGGTGCCGTGTTATGGGCACAAGTGCTAGAGAGTTTGTAACCTCTGACATCCGAAATATCGTGCTGCTCGGTCATGGAGGCAGCGGGAAGACCACTCTAACTGATGCGATCTGCTACATCGCGGGCTCCACGAACCGCAGAGGCTCCGTGGAAGCGGGCAACGCGCTCACCGACTTCACCCCCGAAGAGATCGACCACGGCATCTCCATTAATCTCGGAGTCGCCACCGCTACCTGGCTCGATACCAAGCTGAACCTCATCGACACCCCCGGCTACCTGGACTTCTTCGGAGAAGTCGAAGCGGGCATTCAGGCCGCCGACGGCGCCCTGGTCGTGGTCGAGGCTTCATCCGGCGTGGAGGTGGGAACCGAGCGCGTGTGGGAGGTGTGTGAGCAAAAGAATCTGCCGCGCATTGTGTTCATCTCGATGATGGATCGTGACAACGCCTCTTTCGAAAAAGCTTTCGCCCAGATCAAGGAGACTCTGTCCAGCGCCGCTATCCCGGTCGAGATCCCCATCGGGACCGGGAAGGACTTCCGCGGGATCGTCAACCTGTTCTCTCAGAAGGCGCACATTTACAAGCCCGGGAGCACGAAGGGCGAGTACGAAGAGACAGACATTCCGGAAGAGCTCGCCGCGGTAGTGTCCAAGTACCGTGAGGAGCTGATCGAGACCATCGCCGCTTCAGATGACGATCTGCTGGAAGCCTACCTCGAGGGCGAGGAACTGGACCGCGGGAAAGTCCTGGCCGCCATGGCTGCCGCTATGCGGAGAGGTGACTTGTTCCCTGTATTCTGCGGGTCGGGCGAGACCGGCCGGGGCATCCGGGCCGTGATGAACAAGCTGGTTGAGCTGATGCCGTCCCCTCATGATCGCGGCGCGATCACCAACGAAAACGGTGGCGAACCGATCCAGATCGAGCCCACGGACGGGTCTGAATTCACCGCTCTGGTCTTCAAGACGACTCAGGAGCCCAGAGTCGGCGAGTTGAGCTATTTCAGAGTGTTCGGGGGGATGGCCAAGACCGGGGCCACGGTTTACAACTCCGTGCAGCAGAAAGCGGAGCGCTTCGCACACCTGGCGATTCCCAA
This sequence comes from Gemmatimonadota bacterium, assembly GCA_039714435.1. Lineage (GTDB taxonomy): Bacteria > Gemmatimonadota > Gemmatimonadetes > Palauibacterales > Palauibacteraceae > JAZDDE01. Next base: position 2,471 of record JBDLJJ010000028.1, read on the forward strand.
TGGCTCGGAGCGGACCGAGGTCGGCGCCCTGCACGCAGGCGATATCGGTGTGGTGGCCAAGCTGAAGGATACCCACACGGGCGATACTCTTTGCGCCACCGGGAAATCTACCCGCCTGCCAGAGATTTCGTGGCCGGTTCCCGACATCTCGATCGCGATTCATCCCAGGTCGCGGGGTGAGGAGGACAAACTGGCCAACGGCCTGGCGCGGCTGCATGAGGAAGATCCGAGCTTCAAGGCGGCCTACGATCCGGAGCTGGGCCAGACCATCGCGCGCGGCCTGGGCGAGTTGCATCTGAACGTGGCGCTGGAGCGCCTGAAACGGAAGTTCGGGGTCACCGTGGACACCGAAGCGCCGCGGATTCCCTACCGCGAGACGATCATGCGCAGGGCGGAGGGTCAGGGAAAGTACAAGAAACAATCTGGCGGCCGCGGGCAGTACGGCGACTGCTGGATTCGGATCAAGCCGCAGCCTCGGGGCACGGAGTACGAATTCGTCAACAAGATCGTAGGTGGTTCGATCCCCGGGAAGTTCGTTCCGGCGGTGGACAAGGGGATCCGAGAGGCCGCCGCGAAAGGCGTACTGGCCGGTTACCCGGTCGTGGACTTCTCGGTAGAGTGCTACGACGGCTCCTACCACTCGGTGGACAGCTCCGAGCAGGCTTTCAAGGTGGCTGGATCCATGGCCTTCCAGAAAGTGGCCAAGGATGCGGGGATTGTCCTACTAGAGCCCATCATGCAGATCACGGTGAAGACGCCGGAAGAGTACATGGGCGATGTGATTGGAGATCTCAACCAGCGCCGCGGCCGCGTAATGGGCGTGGACACGCACGGCCACTGGCAGGAGGTCAAAGCCCATGTGCCCCTGTCCGAGCTGTACCGGTATTCCACAACCCTCCGGTCGCTCACGCACGGAAAGGGCGGACACCGCCGCATGTTCTCTGGCTACGAACCGGCACCTGGCGACGTAACCAAGAAAGTCATCGCGGAGTCGGAGGCGAGGTAGAGACGTGGCAGGTCACAGCAAGTGGTCACAGATCAAGCGCCAGAAGGCCGTCAATGACAAAGCTCGTGGCCGCCGGTTTTCCAAGCTGGGCCGGGAGATTTCAGTCGCCTCCCGCCAGGGAGGTGGCGATCCGGCCTTCAACCCCAGGCTGCGTACGGCGATCGTCAACGCCAAGGCCGAGAACATGCCGGCCGGAAACATCGAACGCGCGGTGCAGCGAGGGACGGGCGAACTTCCGGGGCTGACGCTGGAAGAGATCGTCTACGAGGGCTACGGACCTGGAGGCGCGGCCCTCTATATCGAGTGCGTGACCGACAATCCAAAGCGAACCGTGGCCGAGCTGCGGCACCTTCTGAGCAAAGCGGGCGGCAATCTGGGCCAGGCGGGTTCCGTCGCCTGGATGTTCGAGTGCAAGGGCCAGATACTGCTGCCGGGCGGAGATCTGGACGAGGAAGGCGCGCTCGATCTGGCCCTGGCGGCCGGCGCCGAAGATGTTCGTGCCGAGGATGATGCGTTCCGCCTTACCACCTCGCAGGCCGAGTTCCACGCCGTTCAAGACGCGCTCAAGGAGCGGGGAGCGGATGTCGAAGAGGCCGAGCTGGCCATGATTCCCAAGAGTTCTGTCCGGGTGGAGGGCAAGGAGGCGGTCCGCCTGCTGCGGCTCATCTCGGACATCGACGATCACGATGACGTGATCAAGCTCTCGTCCAATTTCGATGTGGATGACGAAGCGTGGGCGGCGCTGGAGCCGGCCTGAGAGTTCTCGGAGTCGATCCCGGAACGGCGGCCACGGGCTACGGAGTGGTCGAGGCGGTGTCAGGTTCGTACAGGCTGATCGAGTGCGGCGTGGTCAGGCCGCGCGGCACCAGGGATCTGGCAGGCCGGCTGGAGCAGATCTACGTTGAGTTGAGTTCGATTATCGAACGGCTCGAGCCCGACTGCCTGGCCGTCGAGGGTGTGTTCCACAGCAAGAACTCCCGAACGGCCGTAATTCTGGCGCATGCTCGCGGTGTGGCGTTGCTGGCGGGAGCCCGACGCGGGTTGAAGGTGGCCGAGTACGCACCCGCCGAGATCAAGAAGGCGGTGGTGGGAACCGGGCGTGCCTCCAAGGACCAGGTGGGATACATGGTGCAAAAGCTCCTTCAACTCGTAGAGCAGCCGCGGCCAGCGGACGCGGCCGACGGGTGCGCCGCCGCCCTGTGCCATCTCATCGTGAGCCGCCCGGCGCTGTCCGCCGCAGCCAGGCGCTGAGGCGGGCCCGGCCATGATCTGTCAGGTTCGGGGAGAGTTCTTGGGCCTGTCGAACGGACGAGTCCGGGTGGCCACGGCCTCCGGCCTGTCGTACGAAATCCTCGTGCCCCCCAGTGTGCTGGGGAGCCTGCCCGCCCGCGGAAGCTCGATCGAGCTGCACACCTCCCTGGTCGTGCGGGACGACAGTATGGAGTTGTTCGGGTTCTCGACCGAGGCGGACCGCGAGTTGTTTGGCCGCCTCCAGTCCGCCTCCGGTGTGGGCCCGCGGCTGGCGCTGGCCATTCTCGGGGCGCTGCCCTCAAGTAGAATCGTCGCGGCCATCCGCGCCCGTGACCACTCGGTGCTGCAGACTGTGAGCGGCGTGGGCCGCAAGACGGCGGAGCGCCTGGCTCTGGAGCTGGCGGACAAGATGGACGATCTTGCAACGAGCCCCGCCGCGCCCGTCACCACGGACAGCTCGGCGGCGCTGGAGGCGCTCCGTGCTCTCGGATACTCCCCGTCTGAGGGAGAAGCGGCGCTGGCCGGCGCCAGGAGCGAACTGGCGGGCCGGGACGCGGATGCGGAAGAGCTGGTCCGCGCCGCCTTGAGGCGCCTCTAGATGGAGCGGGTGGAGGTAACCACACCGGAAGCTCTGGGCAGCGAAACGGCCCTCGAGACGACGCTGCGGCCCTCTCAGCTGGCGGAATTCGTCGGCCAGTCCAAGGTGAAGGACAGCCTCGGAGTCTACATCGAAGCCGCCGTAGGCCGCGGTGAGGCGCTCGACCACACGCTGTTCCACGGGCCGCCGGGGCTGGGAAAGACCACTCTGGCCATGCTGATGGCCCGTGAGTTGGGCGTGAATATCAAGCACACTTCGGGCCCGGTCCTCGAGAAGCCCGGCGACCTGGCGGGCGTGCTGACCAATCTGAAGCCGCGCGACATCCTGTTCATCGATGAGATTCACCGCCTGCGCCCGGTCGTGGAGGAGTATCTGTACCCGGCCATGGAGGATTATCGCATCGAGATTCGGCTCAGTGAGGGAGCCCGGGCGCAGACCATGTCGATGCACATTGAGCACTTCACGCTGATCGGCGCCACGACCCGTTTCGGTCTGCTGACGGCTCCCATGCGGGCCAGGTTCGGTGTCGTCGAGCGTCTCAACTACTATCCGGCCGATGAACTGGCCCGGATCGTGGAGCGCTCGGCCGGGATTCTGGACATAGCCATCGATGGTGGCGGTACCGGGGAGATCGCCGGCCGCTCTCGAGGAACTCCCCGTATCGCTAACCGCATCCTGCGCAGGGTGCGGGACTTCGCGCAGGTCAAGGGAGACGGGCGAATCGATCGGGCCACGGCACGGGCGGGGTTGGAGATGCTGAGCGTAGACCAATTCGGCCTGGACGACATGGACGCGCGCGTGCTCAGGATGCTGATCGAGAATTTCGAGGGCGGGCCGGTTGGCCTCAACTCGCTGGCGGTGGCGATCGGGGAGGACCCGTCCACCCTGGAGGAAGTGTACGAGCCCTTCCTCATTCAAAGCGGATTTCTACAGCGCACGGCCCGCGGCCGCCAGGCCACCCCGAGAGCGTATCGGCACTTCGGTTACGCACTTCCCAAGGATCCCGCCAACACCCAGGGAGCGCTGTTCGGAGATGCCGGCTAGCGCGGCTCCTTTGGCTCTTCGCACCGAAGACTTCGAGTATGATCTGCCGGCGGAGCTGGTGGCATCGCGTCCAGCCGAGCGACGTGACGCCAGCCGCCTGCTGGTGCTCGACCGCGCCAGTGGCGAGTTGTCAGACCGTTATTTCGCCGACTTCCCCGCTTTTCCGCGCCCGGGCGACGCCCTGGTTCTGAACGATACGCGGGTATTCCCGGCCCGGCTTCTGGGCCAGAAGCCGACCGGTGCCGCGGCCGAGGTATTTCTTCTGCGCCCGCACGACCCGTCTGCCGAGTCCGCGCTCGCCGGGCCCGGCCCCGGCGGTTCTGGGTCCGGCCAGCGCGTCTGGGAGGCTCTGGTCCGCCCGGGCGGCAAGCTCAAGCCCGGACGCGAAGTGGTCGTGGCTCCAGGATTCAGGATCCTGATCGGCGATTCGTTGGAGGGCGGACTGCGCCTCGTGACGCTGGAGGGCGACGGGGATCCGTGGGATCTGATCGAGGAGCACGGCACGGTTCCGCTCCCGCCGTACATGGAGCGCCCCAGCGACGAGCTGGACCGGGAACGATACCAGACCGTGTACGCGGACGAGCGCGGCTCGGTTGCGGCCCCTACCGCCGGCCTGCACCTGACGCACGACGCCCTGGCGTCACTCGAAGCCTCAGGCGTGCATGTCGTCCGCATCACGCTGCACGTCGGCCTGGGCACCTTCCGGCCGCTGGACGCCGAACGCCTGGATCAGCACCGCATGCATTCCGAGTGGTACCGGATGGAAGACGCCGCCGCCCAGACGCTCAACCGTGTGCGCGGCGCCGGTGGCCACATCTGGGCCGTGGGCACGACCTCGGCCCGGGTGCTGGAGACTGTCGCGGCGGCTGTTGCCGCCTCCGGAGACGAGTCCCAGGCGGCAACCGGAGACGCGTTCCGGGCTGCGGCCGGCTTGACCGACCTGTTCATCTATCCGCCGTACGAATGGCGAGGTGTAGACCACCTGCTGACGAATTTCCACCTGCCCCGCTCCAGCCTGTTGATGCTGGTATGCGCGCTGGCCGGACGAGATCAGGTTCTGGCGGCGTATCAGCACGCGGTCGAGCAGCGCTACCGCTTCTATTCCTACGGCGACGCGATGCTGGTGCTATGATGCTGGTGCTATGAGGCCAGTGCTATGAGGCTCGTGCTATGAGCGCGGCCCACAAGCCACAGACGGGAGGCGCCGGCTCGCCGTTCACCATCGAGGCCCGCAGCGGCGCGGCCCGAGCGGGGACGTTGCGGCTGCGCACAGGGTCACTCCAGACACCCTGTTTCATGCCGGTGGGCACGCAAGGAACTGTGAAGGGACTCACGCCGGACGAACTGAAGGCGGTGGGCGCGCAGATCGTGCTCGGAAACACCTACCATCTGTACCTGAGGCCGGGGCTGGACGTCATGCGCGCGGTAGGCGGACTGCACCAATTCATGAACTGGGACCGGCCGATACTGACTGATTCAGGTGGTTTCCAGGTGTTCTCTCTGGCCCGGATCAATAAGGTCGAAGACGAGGGGGTTCTGTTTCAGAGCCACATCGACGGTTCGTCGCACCGCCTCACACCCGAGCTGGCGGTCGAGATCCAGACCGTGCTGGGCTCCGATATCATGATGGCCCTGGATGAAGTGCCGCCGGGCGACGCCAGCCGCGAACACATGTCGCGCGCCGTAGCGCGTACGGCGAACTGGCTGGAGCGCTGCCGCGCCCGCCATGCTGAGCTGCCGGACGCGGGTCTGCTGTTTCCGATTTTTCAGGGCGGTTCGGAACCGGATCTGCGGGCCGAATCGATTCAGCGAACCCTGGATCTGGGGCCGTGGCCGGGTATCGCCATCGGCGGCCTGTCGGTCGGAGAATCGCGTCCGGTCATGCTCGAGACGCTGGACCGCTGCGTCCCCCTGCTGCCAGAGGAGATGCCACGCTACCTCATGGGAGTGGGATACCCGGAGGACCTCCTGGATAGCATTCAGCGCGGCGTCGACATGTTCGACTGCGTCGCTCCGACGCGAAACGGCCGCAACGGGTCAGCCTTTACGTCCGTTGGCCGAATCAACATCAAAGGGGCTCGGTTCGCTGCCGATACGGGGCCGCTCGATCCGGATTGCTCCTGCCAATGCTGCCGCGATTACTCGCGGGCCTACCTGCGCCACCTGTTCGTGTGCGACGAACTGCTGGGCCTCAGGCTCCTTTCCCTGCACAACGTCGCTTTCTTGCTCAAATTGACCCAGGATGCCAGGGCGGCGATTCTGGAGGATCGTCTATCAAGCTGGGCCAGCGACTGGCTGGACCGCTATCGTGGAGTAAACGCAGGTTAAGGAGGCTACTGTGCTGACACTGATGGCCGCGCCGTCCGGCGCTGAAGGAGCGAATCCGGGCGCGACCCTCTTCATGTTCGTGGGAATCTTCGCCATCCTGTATTTTCTGCTCATCCGGCCCCAGCGCCAGCAGCAGAAGACACATGACAAAATGGTGAGTAGTCTCAGTAAGGGCGACGAGGTAGCCACGATCGGTGGGATAGTCGGCAAGATCGTGCACATGACGGAAACGCGCGTCACAATTCGCACGGCCGACGACACGCGCCTGGAGATCGAGCGCGACAAAGTAGGCCGCCGGCTCGCCGAACCCGGAGCCGAGTGACTGGCCGCGTGAGCGTTCGAGAAATTCGCTGGCTTGGAGATCCCGTCCTGCGGGAGAAGTGCCGTGACGTGGCGGAGATCGACGCCGGGGTCCTCGAATTGGTCAGCGATCTACAGGAAACCATGTATGCGGCCGAAGGGGTCGGGCTGGCCGCCCCGCAGATCGGCATTCCGCTCAGGGTGTTCGTGTACGACATCCGAGAGCCGGAGGAGGAGCCGGGCGTGCTCATCAATCCGGTCCTGATCGAATCGGCCGGGGTCGTACGGGAGCCCGAAGGGTGCCTCAGCATACCGGGCCTGACCGAGGTCGTTCAGCGAGCCGAGACGGTAGCGGTGAAGGGGATTCTTCCCGATGGCTCCGAAACCACGATCCGCGCCGCGGGACTCCTGAGCCGCTGCCTGCAGCATGAGTGCGATCATCTGGACGGCGTGCTCTTTTTCGACCGGGTCAGTCCGTTGAAGCGAAAGATGCTTCTGGCCCGCTGGCGGAAGATGGACCATGACGAGCGGCTAGCCGCCGCCTCGGGCTGAGCGCTGAGCTGATGCGAATCCTGTTCTGGGGCACACCCGAGTTCGCTGTTCCTTCTCTCCGGGCCCTGGCCGAGGAAGGCCACGCGCTGGTAGCCGTCGTCACGCAGCCCGACAAGCCGGCTGGCCGCGGCCGGAAACTGCAGGCGAGCCCGGTAAAGCTGTTGGCCGAAGAGGAGGAGATTCCCGTACTTCAGCCGGTCCGGGCCAGCGAACCCGACTTCGTGGCTCAGATCGAAGCGCTGGCGCCTGACATCTCGATCGTCGTGGCCTATGGCCAGATTCTCAGCGACGAGGTTCTGAGCGCTCCGCGCCTGGGCACGTTCAACGTTCACGCCTCTCTCCTGCCCGAACTGCGAGGAGCGGCCCCGATCAATTGGGCTATCATTCAGGGCCATTCCCATACGGGCGTTTCGATCATTCGTCTCGTTCGGGAGCTGGACGCCGGCCCCGTCCTGGAGGCGGTCAGCGCTGAGCTGCCGCCGGACATGGTGGCGGGCGAACTGGCTACGATCCTGGCGGAGTTGGGGGCCCTGGCGCTCATCAACAACCTGGCTCAGCTGGAAATGGGCCAGGCGAACGAACAGGAGCAGGACCACGAACGGGCCACGTACGCGCCGAAGCTGTCTCGAGATATCGTGCGAGTCGACTGGAACCGGTCCGCGGAGGAAATCGGGCGCTGGCTGCGGGGCTGTGATCCCCGTCCCGGGGCGTGGACGGAGCTCGAAGGCGCGCCGATACAGCTTTTCGCCCCGCGGATCGAGGATGGGGGCGAAGAGCCGTCCGCCGAGCCGGCCAATGCCGCGGCTGGGCAGGCCAATGCCGCCGCCGAGCCTGGGACGGTGCTGGAAGCGGACCCCAAATCAGGCTTGCTGGTGGCCACAGGCGCCGGTGCTCTGCACGTCGGCGAAGTCAGGCCGGCGGGGAAACCGCGCATGGCGGCTACCGCTTGGATATCGGGTCGTGGCGTGGAGGCCGGGCAAGTCTTCGAGTGACTTTTCCGGTACTCCACCTGATAACAGGGGATCACGACGTACGGCGTTCCGGCATCCTGGATATGGTCCGGGAGCTGTGTGCGGGTTGTGGTTCCGCTGTAGCCGTCCATCTGCGAATCCGGAAGTCGGGGGCAGCGGAATTTCTGGATCTGGCCCGGCGCGTTCGGGAAATGGCCGACGAATCAGGATCCTGGTGCGTCGTGAACGGCAGGGTAGACGTGGCCCTTTGCGCCCGGGCCCATGCCGTTCAGTTGGGACAGGGAGCGCTGCCGGTTCCCGTGGCGCGAGGCTTGTTGCCGTCTTCCGCGTGGATCGGAGCTTCGGTGCACGATCCGGCCCTGGCCGAGTTGCGTGTCCGAGAGGGTTGCGACTATCTCGTTTTGGGTACCATGTATCCGACCAGCACGCACCCGCTCGGACCCATCGGTGGTCTGCCGCTTCTGCGCCGCTGTGTGGACCTGATCTCCGAGGTTCCGATCGTCGCCATTGGAGGGATTGACGGGACCCGCGTGGCCGAAGTCATGCACGCCGGAGCAAGCGGAATCGCCGTAAACCGGGCCGTCTGGGGAGGCGCCGACCCGGTGCGGGAAGCCGGGAAGTTGGTGTCGCTGTTGAAGGACGCGCGGACAGGCCAAACGGATTTGGCTCAGGGAGGCTAACGAATGAGTGACGAGGTACAGATAGAGGTCAACGGCAGGAACCAGGCGGTTCCCGCCGGGCAAACCGTTCGCGGCCTGCTGGACAGTCTGGGACTCGATCCCCGGCTCGTGGTCGTGGAACTGAACCGGCAGGTGGTGCGCAGCACCGAGCAGGATGAGGTGGAGCTCTCCAATGGAGACCGGCTCGAACTGGTCAACTTCGTGGGAGGCGGGTGAGCCCGATGGACGGAGATACACTGACCATCGCCGGCCGCCAGTTCACTTCGCGGCTCATCGTCGGAACCGGTAAGTACGCGACTCATGAGCAGACCCTGGAAGCGGTCCAGGCTTCAGGCGCCGAGATGGTCACGGTAGCTGTCCGGCGAGTGAATCTGGATGCGACGGCTTCGGAGAGCTTGCTCCACGTTCTGGATCCGAGCGCATACGTTCTTCTGCCCAATACGGCCGGCTGCTACTCGGCGGACGAGGCTGTTCGCTATGCCCGGCTGGGCCGTGAGGCTGGTCTCAGCGACTGGGTCAAACTGGAGGTACTGGGCGACGAGGCGACGTTGCTGCCCGACGTGGCGGGCCTGCTCGAGGCCACCGAGATACTTGTGGCGGAAGGTTTCAAGGTCCTGGCCTACACGAACGAGGATCTCATCACGGCTCTACGCCTGCAGGACCTGGGTGTAGCGGCGGTGATGCCCCTGGCCTCTCCTATTGGAAGCGGGCTCGGACTTCTGAGCCCGCTGTGGATCCGGCTCCTCAAGAGCAGGCTCGAGGTGCCTGTCATCGTCGATGCCGGGGTGGGAACCGCTTCTGACGCCTGCCTCACGATGGAGCAGGGCGTAGACGGGATCCTGATGAATACGGCGCTGGCGGAGGCCGAACGGCCCGTGCAGATGGCGTCAGCTATGCGGCTGGCCGTGCAGGCGGGCCGTCTGGCGTATCTGGCCGGGCGAATGCCCCGGCGGGAGTGGGGTGTGCCATCCAGCCCGGCTACGGGGATGCTGGATTGAGTCCGCGCTACGGTCCCCCCGGCGGGGACTATCTGGACCCGGCTGAAGATCAGGACGAATCCTCCGATTCTTCCACGGGCTCCGTATCGAGGGCGGCGGCCTTCCAGATCCTGGTCGACGTGAGCCGGGGTGCCCGGGCCGACGAGGCCGCCGAGCGGCGGCTCGCCAACCTGCCCAAGCGCGCCCGGGCGCTGGCCATGGAATTGGCCTTCGGGAGCATCAGGTTTCGGGCCCGGCTCGATGCGGAGCTGAGCGAACTGGTCGACAGGCCTCTGCGCCACGTAGACGACCGGGCCAAGTCCTGGCTTCGCATAGGCCTTTACCAACTCCGTGAGACGAGAATCCCGGACCATGCCGCGGTACATGCCACAGTGGAAGCGGTTCGATCCTCGGGACGTCCCCGGGTGGCCGGGTTCGTGAACGCCGTGCTGCGCAACGCGACTCGCAGAGGAGAACGCTCGACCTATTTCCCGGCCTGGGAGTTCGATCCCCTCGGGTACCTGAGCACGTATGGGTCCCACCCCCGCTGGCTGGTCGAACGCTGGATGGCCCGCTGGCCGCTGGCCGACGTTCGTGCCCTGGTCGAAAATGACAACCGGCCGGCGCCGGTGGTGCTGCGCATGCTCGAGCCGGACGCTTCCGAGGAGCCCGCCGAGGGTCTGCGGCCCGTGACAAGCTTCGCGGGCAGTTACATATATGAGAGCGGAGATCCGACGGGTGTTCTGAGTCGCATGCGCGCTGTCGTGCAGGATCCTGCCGCGTCCGCCGTGGTAGACTATATCGGACCGGATATCGAAGGACCCGTGTATGAGGTCTGTGCGGCTCCCGGTGGCAAAACCCTGGCCAGCCAGGCTCTGGCGCCCGAAGCCAGGCCCTGGATCTCGGCGGACGTGAACAAGAGCCGGCTCGAGCGCCTCAGCGTGGGGCGCCCTGCGGCCCACAACACGGGAAATCTGGCGGTGATGGATGGCCGCGCGCCGGCCGTGAGGAAGGTCAGCACCGTTTTGCTCGACACTCCATGCACCGGGACAGGAGTGCTTCGCCGCAGAGTAGACGCGCGCTGGCGCCTGACGAGCAAAGACCTGGTTTCTCTGGTCGGGCTTCAGGCTCAGCTTCTGTCGGCCGGCGCGGACCGGGTGGCGCCGGGCGGACTGCTGGTGTATTCGACTTGCTCGCTGGAGCCGGAAGAGAACGAAATGCAGGTGAATCGGTTTCTGAAGGAGAGCCCTGATTTTCAGAGAGACGCGCCGCCGGCGGGGGTGTCTGAGACGCTTCTGACGGAGTCGGGAGACCTGTTGGTGCTCCCGTGGGAAAGAGGTACCGACGGGTCATACGCGGCTCGTCTGCGCAAGGAGGGGTGATGAAGTACCGGAGGAGGAGGGGGCTCGGGAGAACGAGCACAGATGCGCCGGCGGGTTCACGGGCTGCGGCTCAGCCTGCGGGGAGCGGCGACAAGGACAGCGGCGACAAGGGAAGCGTGCACAGACTCAGAGCCATCGGGAACAGGGAGGTTCCGCGGCGCTGGATCTCGCTGGCCGTGTTGGTGGCCGTCCTGTTCGGGGCCGGTTATCTGGCCGCCGCCGAATGGCTGTTTCCGGCGGCAACTGGAGGGGAAGAAGCGCCTGTCGTACAGGTTCCCGACCTGGTCGGGCTGACGGCCGCCCAGGCAGAACAACTCGCCGGCCGTCTCGGACTGGAATACGTGGTGCGGGCCGGCCTGGCGCATCCGAGCGCCGAAGAAGGCTCGGTCCTGGCTCAGAGCCCGTTTCCGGGCCAGTTCACCCGGCCGGGCGCGCCCGTCTCGGTAACCTTGAGCCGCGGGCCGGAAACACACGTCCTCCCCGATGTTACGGGGCTGGCCAGCCGGCCGGGCACGATCACTCTGGAGCGGCTGGGATTTCAGGTTCGCCTCGAGCAGGTCCGAGCCGTCGCGCCCGGGGGCAGAATCGTCGGGATGCGGCCCGAGCCGGGCGAGCAACTCGCCGTACCGGCCGAGGTGACGATCCTGGTCAGTTCGGGGCCGCCGGCCATGCTTGTCCCGGACCTGGTCGGGCGTCATGTCAACGACGCGGCGGATCTTCTCAGAAGGGCGGGACTGGGATTGGGCCGTATGATCTCCGATCCCACGGCGTTGGAAGCGCCAGGCCGGATTACAGGCCAATACCCACCCTCGGGCTATCGACTGGGGCGGGGTAAGTTGGTCGAGGTACGGGTGGCCGGGACCCGGGGTGAGATCGAGCGTGAGCGAGAAACTGAAACCGAATTGTGACAGCGCAGCAAGCACAACCGGAGCGTAGCTGGTGGAGGGTGATCACCGATCACTGGGGGTACAAGCTCGCGGCGCTCTTCCTCGTGTTGATTCTGTGGATCAATGTCACGGCGGACGAGCGGCAGCCGACAGAGATCCGCACGCTGCTCGACATCGAAGTGCAGGATTCCACCTGGGTGCTCGTGAGCAGCCCGCCCGCCGTCCGTACTACGTTTCAAGGCCCGAACCGGGAGATGCTGGCGCTCCTCGCTGATCCGCCCGTCATTCGACAGGTAATTGACAGCGTAACCTCACCCACCCTGCGTCTGGCTCTGTCGGGCGATCAGGTCTCCTACGACCGCTCTCTGTCGGTCAGGCCACTGTCGGTCGAGCCAGCCACCATCGAGCTGGAATTCGAGCCGCGCAGCAGCCGGATGGTCCCCGTGCTGCCACTCGTCGAGGCGACGGCGGCCATGGGCTTCACGGTCGTGCGCCCGTTCCGGGCGGAGCCCGATAGCGTCCTGCTCAGAGGCGCCGAATCCGCGATCGAGAGTGTTCGTGGTCTGGCCACCCGCCGCATCTCCCTGAACGACCTGGAGCACACCGTAGTCCGAGATCTTCCGCTGGCGCTCCCGTCGTCCGTATCGTCCCCGCTGGCAGTCGAGCCACCCTCGGTATTGGTCACGATCGCTGTAGACTCTCTGGTCGAGAGGCGCATCGCCGTACCGATAAGGTTAACAGGAGCGGCGGCGAGCGTTGTCAGGGCTGAAACCGGGTCGGCGGTGGCCGTGATCAGAGGCGCCTCAGCGGCCGTTGCCGCACAGGCCTCCCGCATAGCCGAAGCCGTGATCGAAGTGAACTCCGTTCCGGCCGGCCGGATGCCGTTTACGATCATTGTGCCGCCGGCCGAGGAGCAGTCCGTGACCATATCGTTCGAGCCGGACGAGGTGATGGTCAGCCCCGGGAGAGACGGCTGAGTTGGGTCCGGTCCTCGGTATCGAGACATCCTGCGACGAGACCTCCGCCGCCGTCGTCGTGGAGGGCCGGGTCACCGGCCATGTGATCCTGTCGCAGGACGCCCACGCCCGGTTTGGCGGTATCGTGCCCGAAATCGCCGCCCGAGCTCACGTCAGACAGCTGGATCACGTAGTCGCCGCCACTCTGGATGAGGCGCGGCTGTCTCCCCGTGACATAGCCGCGGTGGGGGTCACGGCCGGACCCGGTCTCGTCGGTGCCCTTCTGACCGGGGTCAACTGGGCCAAGGGATTCGCATACGGTCTCGGTGTTCCATTCCTCGGCGTACATCACATGGAAGCGCACCTCTACGCCAACTCCATCGAATCCGAGGAAGCTGAGCCGCCGTTCGTCGCCCTTCTTGTGTCGGGTGGCCACACACTCTTGCTCCATGCGCTTGTGTGGGGAGAGTACCGAAAGCTGGGCCAGACGCGGGACGACGCGGCCGGAGAAGCGTTTGACAAAGTGGCCCGCAGATTGGGCCTGGGATTCCCGGGCGGACCTGAAATAGAGAAGGTCGCGGCTACGGGCCGCTCTGGCCGCTTTACCCTGCCTCGCCCTATGCTCTCTGGGCGGGAGAATCCGCAGGATCCCGGCTGGCTGGATTTCTCGTTCAGCGGCCTCAAGACGGCCGTGGCGCACCTCGCTTCTGACATCGAGGCGGAGGGGGAAGGCGCCCTGGCTTGCGCGGTGCCGGACATAGCGGCCGAGTTCCAGGAAGCGGTCGTCGACGTCCTGGTGGGCAAGACGCTGCGGGCGATCGAAATCACGGGCTGCCGGCGTGTGCTGCTGGGCGGCGGAGTGGCCCGCAATCGGCTGCTTTGCGAGCGCCTGCGGGAGGCGCTGGCCGGAACTGGGGAGGTTTTCGCCCCATCGGTGCGGCTCGCTAGTGATAACGCAGCGATGGTGGCGCGATTGGCCGAGAAGAGACTGATCAACGGCGAGCGCAGCGGCCTGGACCTGAATGCGGACCCGGGCCTACCGTTCCCGGGACTGCGCGAGCCCCGGGCCCGTACTGTGTGAGGCGTGAGATCTGACCGCGTGAGAGGAGAGGAATGTATCCCAATCTATTTCGACTGAACCTGCCGATCATCGGCGAGCTGACGATTACATCGTTCGGCGCCATGATGGCTCTGGCCTTTATGGCCGGATATATGCTGATTCGCCGCGATCTTGGGCTTAGAGGAGAGGATCCCGAGTTCGGCGGCGACATACTCCTGGGTGCGCTCATCGGCGGGATCCTGGGCGCCAAGATCTACTATGTTCTGCTGAACTGGCAGCTCACGTCCCAGGACCCGTTCGGAATGCTGTTTTCGCGCTCGGGTCTGGTGTGGTACGGCGGGTTTATCGGCGGCGCGCTCGGCGTGATCTTCATGTCGAACCTGCGTAAGCAGTCGGTCGGTCTCGTGGCTGACGTCTGCGCTCCGGCTCTGGCGCTCTCCTACGGGATCGGGCGCATCGGCTGTTTCCTGGTCGGCGACGATTACGGGAGGCCCACCGAGAGCTGGGTCGGGATCGCCTTTCCCAACGGTCTCCCGCCGACTACGGCCGGTAGTCTGCGGCGCAATTTCGGAGTCTCGATTCCGGATTCCGTTCCCGACTTTCAGGTGCTGACGGTACACCCTACCCAGCTGTATGAGACCGCGCTGGCCTTCCTGATTCTCCTGGTCCTGTGGAAGCTCAGAATGCGCCACAAGGCGGCCGGGTGGCTGTTCGGAGTATGGTTGCTGCTGGCCGGAGCGGAGCGCTTTTTCGTCGAAATCTTCCGCGCCAAAGACGACCGGTTTCTGGGAGCGTTCACCCTGGCCCAGCTTATCAGCCTGCTGTTGATCGGATTCGGGTTCTACCTCATGCAGCGTCTGGCGCGTCCCCGGGCTCGCTAGCGGCATGCCTGCGATACTCCACGCGTCGGACCTTCATTTTGGTCCGCCTTTTCTGCCGGATCGGGCAGAGGGTTTGTTGGAGTTGGAGACGCGGCTGTCTCCGGATCTCGTCGTGCTTTCAGGAGACTTTACTCAGCGGGCCAAGACGGCGCAGTTTGCGGACGCGGCCGCGTATGTGAGCCGGTTCCAGGGCCCGACTATAGTCACATCAGGCAACCATGACGTGCCTCTGTATCGGTTTTGGGAACGGGCCTTCGCGCCGCACGGAAACTACCGACGATTCATCGAGTCACGGCTGAATTACGTGCATTCCCAGCCCGGGCTTACAGTCGTGTCCCTCAATTCCAGCCGGGCCCTGACGTTCACCAACGGCCGGCTGCGGACGTCCCAGCTCAAGCTGGCCGGGAGAGCTTTCGGTCAGGCGCCGGCGTCCGACATGCGAGTCGTAGTGACGCACCATCCGATCACGCCGCCCCCGTTACCCGATCCCGAGGTAGCGGCGGGGTGGCGCCGGGCGCTCAGAGCCTTCAGCGCTATGGGCGTAGACGTCGTTCTGGCTGGCCACAAGCACCGCGCCTACGAGGCTCAGTCGGCTGACTGGATCCCTCAGTCGGCTGCCTTGATCCCCGGCGCAACCGAGCGCGGGGCCACGGCGAGAGTGCCCATCATCCACGCGGGAACAGCGACCAGCAGCCGCGGACGTGGACACGAAACCGGGCGTAACAGCGTCAACCTCCTGCGGATGGCCGAGGATGAGCTACGGCTCTCGAAGTACCAATGGACAAAGCCCAGCGGCGCCTTCGAGCGTCAGTCGGAAACGCGCCTGGCCCGCGGCGACTCCAGGCTGCCCGAGTCGGGCCGGGCGTCGTCGCCTTGAATGGCGCCGCGCTGCGCCGCGCCGCGGTAGTCGGCCTCGCCTTGTGCTGGAACGCGGCCGTTCCGCCTGGCTCTCTATCAGCTCAGGGGATCCGCGACCTGGAAGTCGAACAGGTTCGATTCGAGGGAAACGTCACGTATCCGTCCAGCCTGCTCCAGGCCGCCGTGATCACAGAGGCCACGACCTGCCGGACGTTCCTGTTCTACTTTCCGCTCCCCCTATGTCCTCTCACGAATTGGGGCCTGGCCAAAGAGCGAAGTTACCTGGACGAGAGCGAACTGGAGCTGGATGTGCTCCGCTTGAGCCTGTTCTACCGCCAGCGTGGATTCCGCGACGTCGCGGTGGACACGGTACTGGAGCGCACACAAACGTCGGCCAAGGTGTTGTTCCGGATCAGCGAGAACACGCCGACATTGGTGGCCGTAGTGAAGGTGGAAGGCCTGGGAGGCTCGATTGACTCGGCTCAGGTAGCCGCGGACCTGCCCCTGGCGGTGGGAGGCCGGCTGGACCTGATCGAGCTGGCCCGCGCGGAGGCCCTTATCACGGACAGGCTGCAGGAGGCGGGTTATATAAACGCCGCGGTCTTACGGGAATACTTCATTCCGAACGACGGCGGAGGAGCGGAGGTCACCCTCACGGCCGAACCGGGCTCGCTGGCTCGCGTGGGCGACGTCCAGATTGTCGGTTCCGGTCCGATTGGCGATGACGTCGTTCGTGCCAACCTCGAGTTTCAGCCAGGCGACACGTTTCGGCCCAGCCGTGTGATCCAGAGCCAGACCCGCCTGTACGGGCTGGAGGCGTTCCAGGCGGCCAACATCAGCCGCGTTTCCCCGCCGGAGTCGGACACGCTCGTAGACCTGATCGTTCAGGTGACTCCGGCTCCTCTGCGCACGATTCAGGCAGGTGTCGGCCTCAGCACTACGGAGTGCGGGCAACTCGAGTCATCGTTCACGCACCGCAATTTTTTCGGGGGCGCCCGGGTGATGACCGTGACCGCGAAGCTGTCCAATATCGGCGCCCGCAGCCTGGAGGGCCGCTTCCCCTGCCAGGACGTCAGCGAGGCGGAGGTGTATCAGGATCTGAACTACGCAGTGCAAGCGGATTTCGCACAGCCTGTGTTCGCCCTGGGCCGAAACACGTTCCGGGCCGGCCTTTTCTTCGAAAAAGAGTCTGTTCCGGACCTGTTCGTCAGAAACAGCAAGGGTGGCGAGCTCTCTCTTACGCGAACCTTGTCAGCCGGCATGCTGCTTACTCTGCTGTACCGGGCGGAGCTGACCAGCTTCGCCGATCAGTCGGCGGACGTGTTTTTTTGCGTCAGCTTCGGAGTCTGCCAGCCTAGCGACATAGGGTTACTGTCGGAGTCTCGCTGGCTGTCTCCGCTCGTCCTGCGCTGGAACTACGAAAATACGGACAATCTGCTCTTTCCCTCCTCGGGCCTGCGACTTTTTGCGGAGGCGGAGCGGGCGGGAGCCCTCACGGGATCCGACTACCGGTATTTTCGGCTGGTGACCAGCGGGTCGGTCTTCCGGCCGTTGGGGCGCAGCGTGGTGCTGGCGCTACACGCCCGCTGGGGCGCGGTGTTCCCGACGAGAAGCTCTATTTTTTCTGGAGCGGGCGGATTGGTGGACGAGATCGTCCACCCACAGAAACGCTTTTTTGGCGGCGGCCCCAACAGCGTGCGGGGATTTGGGCTCAATCTTCTGGGCCCGACGGTACTTGTCGTGGATACGGAGCAGGACTGCGCCGGACTCACGCCGGACGCCTGCATCGGCGAGTTGGAGCCGGGCCAGTTCGATGAGCGTCCAGTGGGCGGAAACTCTGTCGTGGAAGGAAACATCGAACTGCGCTGGCAGGTCAGCCGAAAGTGGTCCCTGGTAGGATTTGTGGATGCGGGACAGGTGTGGGAGGATCTGAGCAACACCTCGGCCCCGATCGCTACGCCCGGGCTCGGATTCCGGTTCAGAAGTCCGGTCGGATCTCTGCGCCTGGATCTCGGTTACAATCTGAGTGGTGTCTCCCGCAAACCGGTCGTCGCTGTACTGCCGGGAGGAGAGATCCTGGACCTGAACCAGCAGATCGACTTTGACCCGTTCACGTTCGACAATCCGGACCTGGCCACGGAAGTGTTCCGCCGGCTGCAGCTGCAGGTCTCCATCGGAGAGGCGTTCTGATATGAGCGCCCGGTTGCCATGAGCGCCCGCTGGAGCCGGGAATCGGTGGTCGAGTTGATCGGCCGCGTCGTACACGTCTTCGGCCGGATCTCGTTTACGGCCATCGGTATCGCCCTTCTGGTGGCCGCGGTTCTGGTGGCGGCTCTGAGTCAGACAGTGGTAGGCCGGCAGATGGCGGCCGACTATGCCGAACGGGCCTTGTCGGGAGCGATCGACGGCGAGGTCAGAATCGGGCCTATCATCGGCGGGAACCTGGTCAGCCGTGTTCACCTGGCGCACCTGTCGATCATGACCCACGAAGGTGTCCGCTTCGTAGACGCGGACAGTGTTCGCCTGCAGTTCAATCCGCTCTCTTTCTTCCTGCAATCGTTCCGCATCCGAAACATGGAAGCGCAGCGCATGCACCTGAACCTGGAGCAGGACGCGAACGGAAGCTGGAACTTTGACCGTCTGTTCAGCGGAGATGGCCCGGCCGAATCCGATTCGGCCGCCGCCGCAGGCGATGAGGACGCTGACGGGCCGCGCTCGGCTCCGAGTTCTACGCGTGTGATACTGTCCGATCTCAAGGTCGTGAACGGAAGAATCCGGGTCCGGACGCCCTGGGACGATCCGGCCACGCGGCGCCGCAAAACGGGCTCCGAGGACACGATCTGGCGTGTCCTGCAGACGGGCCCGGAGCGCTGGGAGCGGGTGATAGAGCTGGATTCGCTGGCCGGAAGCTTTCCCCTCGTGCGCCTGGTGGATCCGGTCCGCCCCATGCGATACGAGCTTTCTCAGATCAGCGCTGTGGCGCGCGCCGTTACCCAGGATCTCACGGTCCGGCGATTCGACGGCAACGTCACGTTTCGGGACCGGGTGGAGATCGAAATCGAGCGGCTGGAGTTCGAGGAAAGCCAGCTGTCGGGGACAGGTTACGTGGTTCCCGGCAGTCCCCTGCAGTACCGGTTCGACCTGGAGGCTCGCCCGTTCGCGTTCGCTGAGCTCCAGTGGCTGACAGTCCCCAAGCCTGACCGCGGTGTTGGCACAGCCGATATCAGCCTGTTCACGAGGGGACGAACCGTCATGATAGACCTGCGCGGCGGGGATACTCGCGTAGACGATTCCAGGATCACAGGCGGTTTTCGGCTCGCCCTCACCAGGCCGGCGCGCTTCGAGTCGATGAACCTTAATCTGGCGCCGCTTCGCGTCTCGCTCGTAGACGAAATCCTGGCCCGGGATTCCCTCATCGACGGCTATATCCGAGGTCCGGTTACGGGCAGCGGGCCCGTCGACCTGCTTCAGGTGGACGCCGAACTCCAGCTGTCTGACCTGAGCGGCGACACGCTGGCATCGGGAGCGGTTGTGCGCGGCGGTATCAGCATAGGCGAGCCACGGCAGTTGGCAGGACTGCAGGTCGATTTCCAGAACTTCGAACCGCGCTGGACCGGCGTGATCGGCCTGCCCACCACCCTGGGTGGTCGGCTGGACGGCCAGGCCGAATTCGACGGATTCATGGGCCGCGACATCACCTTCACCAGCGACGTCGACTACCGGACCACACAGGGCAGCGTATCCCGCCTCAGCGGCGGTGGCTCCATGGGGTTTGGCGACGTGCTGACAATGAACGTGCAGTTCGAGGCCGACCCCTTGTCGCTGACGGTGGTGGACCCCTACGTGCCCGGGCTCGATCTGGTCGGCGACGTGCGCGGCCCGATCTCCTTCGACGGCTCTCTGTCCGATCTCCAGATCGTCGCGAATCTGAGAACTCCACGCGGCCTGCTCGACTTCGACGGCCGCTTCGATCTCAGCTCCGAGGAGAAGGTGTATGACGCGACCCTTCTGGCCTCAGACATTCAGTTGCAGCAGTGGGCCACGAGCCTTCCGTCCACGCGTCTGGCTCTGAGGGGTAGCGTCGAGGGAGTCGGCACCGACCCGGCCACCCTGCGAGCGGGCTTCGATCTCGAGATTCTTCCCTCCCTGTTCGAGGGGGCACGCGTGGACTCCAGCCTGCTGCGCTTCTCCATGGAAGCCGGAATGGCCCGGGTGGACACGTTCGCGATCCGGACTGACGTGGGCAGCGTGGACGGATTTGGCGTGTTCGGCCTGGCCCAGGACCGCAGCGGATCGCTGATCCTCGACCTGGCCGCTCCCGACATCAGCACGTGGAACCGCTGGGTCGTTCCGGGCCGGCAGCAGCCGGGCATAGAGGCGGACGTGGAAGATCTGTTCGCGGAATTCGAGGTCGGTCCACAGAACCTGGCGGATGGCCCGGCCGTGACTGTCCGGGATACCCTGGCAGGCTCCCTCGCTGCGCGCGGCGTCCTGTTCGGCAATATCCATGACTACTCGTTCGGAGGTCGGCTGACGGGGCTGGATACCAGCTTCGGCAGGGTGGGGGCCGATTCGCTCCAGATGACCGTGGACATCGCCGATCCGACTGTCCTGGATACTCTCGTGGTACGCACGAACGCCTGGGGCGTGACGGCGGCGCGTATTTCTTCTGACTCCTTGTTCGTTCGCTGGCAGCGGATCGGACCGGCCGACAGTGACCTGGAGTTCTACTCCCGCAGAGACTCGACCGCCGAAGTGGACGGGCATATGCGCCTACGCTGGACCGAGGCTCTGCGCCGCATCGATGCGGACAGACTGAGCGTCAGAGTCGGGCCCGAGCTGCTGCGCCTGGCGGCTCCCACGCGGCTGCAGTTCGGAGATGACGGCCTCGCGGTTCGCGATCTTCGCCTCATCGCCAGCTCGGGTGGTGTGATCGCGGCTCACGGCACGCTACCCGACTCCGGCTCGGCCAATCTGTCCCTGTCGGTCCGGGACATCAGGCTCGAGGATCTGCTCTCGTTGGCTGACAGTCTCCCGACCGTCACGGGTACGGTACGGGCCGATCTTCAAATGGCGGGGACCGTCGGGTCACCGGAGTGGGATCTTCGCTTCGATATCCAGAACCCCGGCCTGGGGGGGCTTTCCTATCCGCTGGTGGACGGTCGCCTTCAGTATCGGGATCTGGTGGTGACTCTCGGAATGAGCGTACGGGATGAACAACGTCTCCTGGGCCGGGCTGACGGCACGATCCGCGCGGATCTGGCCTTCGAGCCGCGAGACAGGCGTCTTCTCGACAATCCGGTAGACGTCAAACTCGTCGCCGACAGCCTGCCCATGAATCCGATCGAGCTGGCCTTCGAGACGCTCGAAGATGTGGAGGGCTACGTGCGCGGAGAGGTCGTAGTAGGGGGTCGCCCTGGCGCCTTCGATTACCGTGGATCGCTCACCTTCGAGGAGGTCGAGTCCACCCTTCCGGCTCTCGGTATCCGGCTGCTCGACATTCGCGGCGGCGTAGCTTTCGAGGGGTCTGACGCCGTGGCTGACACCGTGCGCTTCATCTCATCGGCCGGAGGCAGCGGCTACGTAACCGGGCGGGTCGGCCTATCCACACTCACCAATCCGGAGTTCGATCTCGACATCGGCGCGGACGAGCTGCGGGGCATGGAACGCCGCCAACTCACGATGACTCTGACGGGTGAGGGCAACCTGGCCGGTACGAACAAGCAGCCGATACTGACGGGTGCATTTCGTGTATCGGACGGAGAACTGAGAGGAGACTATTTTCTGCGCCAGCGGCGCGTGGTCGATCTTACGGACCCCGAGGTGTTCGCCCTCATCGACACTACGACGGCAGGAGAACAACTCCTCCTGCGCCGGGCTCAGAATCCCTTCCTGCAAGAGATCCTGGTTAACGTGCAGCTCACGGTCGGGCCCAGCTACAGGGTGCGGTCCCGCGAGTACGAGGTAGAACTGGTGGGGGAGGTAGACGTTCAGATGCAACGCTCCAGAGATCTCCTCCAGGCCAGCGGAGTTCTGCAGCTCACCCGGGGCAAATACCAGTACTTCGCCGGCCGGGGAGAGGATCTGACCAGCGTCTACTCGCGGCAGCTTCAGATCAGCGGCGGAACCGTGACGTTCGTGAGGACGCCGGGCCTCGATCCGGCTCTGGCTATCCGGGCTGAATACCCGACCCGCTCGGACGTAGGCCCGCTCACGATCTTTCTGGACATCGGAGGCACGTCCCGTAGCCCGGAACTGCATCTGTCGAGCAATCCTCAGGTGCCGGAGTCTGACCTGCTGTGCCTGCTCCTTTTCTCCGCGTCCTGCGCCGGAGCGGGCACGGAAGGAGGACAGTTCGCGGAAAACATAGTTCGGGAAGGGATATTGGGAACGGTCGGAACGCAGTTCTCGCAGGTACTGGTCGGCGATATCGGGCTGGTGGATTATGCCGACTTCCGCTCCACCGGCCTGGGCGGCCTGGGTTCCGCCAGCGGCTCCAGCAGCCCTCTTCTGGTTGGCACGGAGGTGGAAGTCGGACGGTACGTCGGCCGGGATCTGTTTGTCCGCGTGCGTCAGCCCCTCGGCGGAGGTCAGCTTCCGAGTGCGGCGCTCGAATGGACGTTCCTCCCCGGCTGGCTCCTGGAGGCGAACGCAGAAGACAGGTTCCAACGGCTATCCATCCTGTCGTCACTGTCCAATATCGACACCAAGCGCAGCTACGGACTCTTCCTCAAGCGTGAGTGGAGCTTCTAGGGTTCCGGCTTCTGCTTCTAGGGTTCCGGCTTCCAGGGTTCCGGAGACTTGCTCATCTAGTCCGGAAGGTGGGTGCCGGCGTAGATTGCGGGTTCCATTTCACAGGGAGAGAGCTTCCGGTGCCTGATTTCCCGATCCCCAACTCGCGGCGGATCCTGGTATTGATCAATCCTCGCGCCAGTGGCGGCCAACCGGCCGTCCTGCGGAGGCGCATCGCGGGTGCGTTCGCGGCTCACGGAGTGGCCTTCGATCTGTTCGAGTCTACGAGCGCGGCCGAGGCCGTGGACGTCATTCGCAGCGCTGTGGAGGCCGGATACAAGACAATCGCCGCCGCCGGCGGGGACGGCACGATTGCCCTGGCTCTGCGCGGCACGGCCGGGACGGACGTTCCGGTCGCTATCCTGCCCTTCGGAACCGGCAACCAGCTGGCTCTCAATTTCGGGATTCCCGTTTCGCTGGAGGGAAGCGTGGAAGTGGCCGTCACCGGAGTGGCCGAACAAATCGATCTAGGCCGCATCGGAGGCGAATACTTCGCCCTCATCGCCGGTACGGGCCTGGACGCGGACGTGATGGCCGGCGCCACATCGGAGCTCAAGAGCCGAATCGGATTCCTGGCCTACCTGTACAGCGGCCTCAAGAACGTCATCACGCCCCGCAGCGCCGACTACCGTATCGTGGCTGATGGGCACGAGATAGAGGTTCGGGCCACGATGGTGCTGCTGGCCAACGTGGGGATCCTGGGCGCGGGCTCGCTGCCGGTCGAATTCAAGGTAGCCCCCATGAGCTCCGTCCAGGACGGCCTGCTGGACGTATGCGTATTCGCCCCGCGCCACATACCGGACATGGCCGGAATGCTGTGGCGGGTGGCGCGGCAGAAATACTCGGGAGACGACAGGATGATTTTTCTGCAGGCCAAGCACGTCAGGGTCGAATCCGATCCGCCGGTGGCGGCCCAGATCGACGGCGAGGTCCGGGGAGAGACTCCCATCGAAGCGGAAGTCGTACCTCTGGCGGCTCGCATCCTCGTGCCGCGCTGGAGGAGCCGTAGCCCTGAAGCGGACTCGGACTCGTGAGCCCGTCCGCTGGCAGCCCGCTCGCTGGCAGCTCGCTCGGCGTGACCCCGCTCGGCGTTCGGCGCCAGATTCTCGAGGCCATCGCCGCACAGGTCGGTACCCCGACTTACGTGTACGATGCTGCGCAGCTACAGGCCGATGCGGATCGCTGGTTTCAGGCCGCGGGCCAGGGAGCGGTTTTCTACAGCGTAAAGGCCAACGGAAACCTGGCCATCCTGTCGCGGCTGGCGGAGTGGGGCCTGAGCGCGGAGGTGGCGACGGAGGGTGAGTTGGGGAGAGCCCTGGAGGCCGAGATTCCTCCGGAGCGAATAGTGTTCGGCGGTGTTCCGAAGAGCGACGTGGCTATAAGGCGCGCCCTGGAGGCGGGTCTG
Source organism: Gemmatimonadota bacterium (assembly GCA_039714435.1). GTDB lineage: Bacteria > Gemmatimonadota > Gemmatimonadetes > Palauibacterales > Palauibacteraceae > JAZDDE01. The sequence goes on from JBDLJJ010000028.1 coordinate 26,399, forward strand.
GACCTCGTAGTGCTCCAGGCGGACCGGGAAGTGGACGCCGCGCTGCGCCACGCCAACCATGATCGTCCCGCCGCTGTCGGCCTGCGGGTCAGGCCGGGAATCGTCGCCGGCGCCCATCCCTCGCTGGAGACGGGCCGCAAGGACGCCAAGTTCGGCCTCGCGCCCGATGACGTACCGGGTGCCTGGGCCCGGCTGGCGGCCAGCCCGGGCCTGTCGCCCACGACCCTAGCGGTCCATCTGGGGTCCGGGCTGGACAGCCTGGAGCCGTATTCCAGGGCCCTGGACACGCTTCTCGAGCTGTGCGACGCGCTGGCCGGCTCAGGACAGCCAGTGCAGGGTTTGGATTTGGGGGGAGGGATCGGGATCGACTACGCGGACGGATCGGGTCCACAGCCGGAGGCGCTGGCCGCGTTCGTAAGGGAGCGGCTGGCCGGGACGAATCTTCACGTGCGCTATGAGCCCGGGCGTTCAGTGGTGGCCCGCTCCGGCGTCCTCCTCATGCGTGTCCTGTACGAGCAGCGGAACGGTGGCCGTCCGGCCGTGGTATGCGATGCCGGGTTTACCGACTTTTCCCGCTTCATGCTGTACGGAGCCGAGCACCGCATCGAGCCGCTGGAGGGATCGGCCGACGGTCCCCCGACTGTGGACGTGCTCGGCCCGACCTGCGAGACCGGCGACGTTCTGGGGACGGCGAGGGCTCTGCACGGCGTCGAGGCCGGAGATCTCCTGCTTTTGCGCGACGTCGGGGCTTACGGGTTCACCATGGCCTCCAACTACAACAGCCGCCCCCGTCCGGCGGAAGTGCTGGTCGAGGGCGAGTCCTGGAGCGTGATCCGGCCCCGTGAGAGCCTGGCCGATTTGTGGCGCGGGGAGGCTGCTGGTGGCTAAGTCGGCCGGGCTGCTGGTGGCTAAGTCGGAGGTCGTTGTACGCGGAGCCCGCGAGCACAACCTGAAGAACGTGGACGTGTCGTTTCCGCGTAACCGCCTTACGGTCG
>JBDLJJ010000029.1:0-26711 GCA_039714435.1 Gemmatimonadota bacterium
GGTGACGACGAGCTTCACGTCCGCCAGTTCGTCCAGATCGGAGACGCCGAACTCGCCCATGTGATCTTCCGCCACGTTCGTGACCGCGGCCGCGCTGGCCCTCGTTACTCCCAGACCTCGCCGCAGCAAGCCACCACGCGCGGCCTCGAGGAGCACGATCTCGATCCGCCGATCACGGGCCACCACCCGGGCGCCCCCCGGGCCGGACCAGTCACCGGCGTCGACGAGGGTTCCGTCGACGGTGATTCCATCGGTGGACGTGCTACCAGCTACAAGCCCGGCAGCTCGGGCGATGGAGGCAAGCAGTCGCACGGTGGTCGTTTTGCCGTTGGTGCCTGTGACCACAAGCACGGGGATATCATGGATCTCGTCCCAGGGGACTTCCGACGGGCCAGGAAGCGCGTCGACCGGCCAACTGGCGGAGCCCGTTCCGAGACCCACCGAGGCCACTTCATCATCGCTCAGAAAGGCCACGCCACGCTGCTCGGCGGCCTGCTTGAGGGCCAGCAAGGGAGGGTTCGCTTCCTCCGCGATCGTAGAGAGGAGTTGTTCGACTGCGGCCTGGCCTGGCAGGGACGACTCCGCACCGGTCCGGAAACGGTCCCGCGCCGCGGCAAGGGCGGTTTCGTTCACCTCGCAGGCCGCGTACAAGGCATCTACCGGAGCGCTGAGTACGAGGCTGATTCCTCCCCTGAACGAGCGAACTCGGGTCTGCTGCGAGTCCCAGCCCACCGCGTCCAGTAACAGCCTGGCCTCCTGTTCCCACAACTGGCCCAGTGCGGCGGCGTCCGACTCATCCGGGACCGCGACATCTATCACGACGCCCGGGTGGTCCCAGAACAGGTTGGGTCCGGTGAGCCGGCGTGACTCCAGAAGTTCGAAGCCGGCCATTCGCCTCAGTCTTCTGTTTCGCGGGCCAAACGCACTCCCCGCTCGTCACGCACGAGCTTCTCGTGCCCCGACAGGGAGACCGCGGCTGGTACCGCTGGGGGCGGAGCCAGGGCCGGAGCCACCGATCGCGCCGCCCGCTTCCCGTCACCGGAGGCCAGGGCCACGGAGTCGAGAACGGGGACGGCTTCTACGGGCCGCTCGAGGTCGGGAGAGAACTGCTTGATCTGATCCCAAGTCCGCTGGATCTGGTCACCGAAAACCAGCACCAGATCGTCAGGCTCCGCCGCCCGTAATGCCGTATCGACGGCGAGCTGCTCGTCAGGCACGAGCAGAATCTGTTCGTCGCTGACGCCGGCTGCCATGAGTCCGCTGCGCAGCATGTCCGGAATCTCGTCCGGCTCGCGGCCGCGCAGAGAGTCATCTCGCCTGCATACGTACAGATCGAAGTGGCCCGCCGCGGCGCGCGCGATGTCCTCTACATCCTGGTCCCGCCTGTCGCCGGGCGCGGCGAGCACGCATAGACGCCTGCCCGCTATCTCCAGTTCGCTGACCAGTTCGCTCAGAGCTAGTACCGCTGCCGCGTTGTGCCCATAGTCCAGGATGACCTTGAACGGGTGCTCGTGGAAAACGTTCATACGTCCTGGTGCCTGGAAGAACGAGGTCCCGAAGGTTCGGAGCCCGTGCCGGATATCCTCCAGCTTCAGCCCCATCTTGTAAGCGATGAGTGCCGCGAACATGGCGTTCTGAACGTTGTGCCGGGCTTTGCCCTCGATAGTCGCGGGAATAAGGTGAGTCCAGAGGAGCGGCATGTGCGCGCCTCCCTCGTACAGCGTAATCATCTGCCCGTTGACCCCCTCTTCGAGGGCAGCCGCGCAGCCTCCGGCCCGGATGTGCTCCCGAACGAGCGTGTGCTTCGGATTCAGCGTGACGTAGCAGACCGATGCTGTTTCGGTGTAGTCGGCCATCTTGAGGCACAGATCATCGTCAGCGTTGAGCACGGCCGCTTCCTGCGCAACTTCTATGACGATTCGCTTTACCTCTGCGAGTTCCTCGAGAGTCTCGATGCCTTTCAGGCCGAGGTGATCCGCAGCCACGTTCAGGCAGGCGCTGACCGTGCTGCGCCGATATCCCATTCCGGCCCGCAGCAGACCGCCACGTGCCGTCTCCATTACGGCCACGTCGACCGACGGGTCGCGCAGCACCATTCGGGCCGCGGTCGGCCCCGTCATGTCGCCCTCTACAGTCCGCTGGCCGTCGATATAGACGCCGTCCGTGCTCGTCAGGCCGACGTACCGGCCGGCCAGTTTGAGGATATGGGCCACCATGCGGGCCGTGGTCGTCTTGCCGTTCGTCCCAGTGATCGCGGCGATCGGAATCGAGCTCGGGGAGCCTGGAGGAAACAGCATGTCCATGACCGGCTTGGCCACGTCACGTGGCTGGCCCTCACTGGGCGCTACGTGCATCCGGAATCCGGGCGCGGCGTTGACCTCGCATATCGCTCCCCCGGCTTCCCGATACGAGCGTGAAATGTCCGACGTAAGGAAGTCTACACCGGCCACGTCGAGACCGATGGCCAGCGCCGCGCGCTGCGCCATCTCTCGGTTGTCGGGGTGCACCACATCGGTGACATCCTCCGCCGTACCCCCGGTGGACAGATTGCCGGTCGATCGCAGGTACACGACTTCGTCTTTTTCCGGTACTGACTCGCGCGTGTATCCAAGCTGTTCGAGCAAGCGCTCCGCCTGATGATCAAACTCGATGCGTGTCAGTACTTTCTCATGGCCGATACCCCGGCGCGGGTCGGAGTTGACCGCCGCGACCAGCTGCTCGACCGTACTTTCGCCGTCTCCCACGACGTGTCCCGGCACTCTGCGTGAGACCGCCGCCAGTTCACCGCCGATCACGAGCATGCGGTGATCCATGCCATCGATGAACGATTCGACGATGATAGTGCGCGCGTGCTGCCTGGCCTCCTCGAAGGCGGCACGAACCTGGTCGGAGTTGACGAGGTTGAGCGACACGCCGCGGCCGTGATTGGCGTTGAGCGGCTTCACTACGACTGGATAGCCGATTCTTGCCGCCAGGCGCGCAGCCCGCTCGGCATCATAGACGAGCCGCTGCTGCGGGACGGGCAAACCCAGGTCGCCCAGGATCTGGTTCGTCTCTTCCTTATCGGAGGCGATCTCGACTGAGATGTGGCGGGTCTCGCTCGTCACGGTGGCCTGGATCCGGCGTTGGTACTTACCGTGCCCGAACTGCACCAGGCTATACGGATTCAGCCGGATCCAGGGGATTCCGCGTTCCTCTGCGGCGCGAACCAGTGATGCCGTACTCGGCCCCAAAGCCCTTCGCTGCGCAAAGCGAATGTAGGCTTCGTGTTCTTCCACGAACTCGAATGTTTCCTTGGCGGCTCCGGCTTGAGCCAGCTCCGCGGGGAGCAGATTCTGGAGCAGGGCGAGGGCGAGTTTGCCCGCTTCGAGACCTTCCTCCGATTGCTCATAGGCGTACACCACCTGGTACACGCCCGCCGCGTCTGTAGATCGTGTCTTCCCGAACGTGACGTCCAGTCCAGCCGTATTTTGAAGCTCGATGGCCACGTGTTCGAGGACGTGTCCCAGCCAGGTACCTTCGTCTTCCCGAAGCCGCCGCACGAAGCCCCCCGCCTCTCCGTATGAGCAGCCGTGCTCATGCAGACCCGGCAGAGTCTTGAGCAGAGCCTCTATGAATGGCTCGCCCAGACGGCTGGTGGGCCACGCCTCCAACTCCTCGAGGTCGAGCGTAAGCCGGATAACGGGGAAGTGGGCGTACTGATTGGGTCCCACATACACGCGCGTCTCGAGGATTTTCACGTTCCAGGCCGCTTCTCAGTCGAACGCTCTGAGGGCGCCGAAGGCTCTGAGAGCGCCGGAGCCGGAGCGTGGGTGGCGAGGCGCCGACCGAGGTCGTACGTGGCCCCGTCTGTCAGGATGTGCAGCCGCAGCCCCACTACACTGACCGGATCATGGCGGTGGGAAGAGTCCATCGAAGAGTACTCGACGTCATTTGGATCCACGATGGTAATCGCCCCGCTGCCCGTTACGTGAAGCACATCATCGGGGCCGATGAAGGCCGCCGTGTCTTCATCCAGTCCTACGCCGATCGCGAACGGGTTGTAGGCTAGCGCCGTAATCAGCCGCCCGAGGCGGTCCCTCTGCCTGAAGTGCTGGTCTACCACGACGTGATTAGTAAGTCCGAGACCGGGGGCCAGGGTGACCATGTCGGCGCGGGGCGTGGGCCCCTCGTCTCCGAAAGCGATCATGTGCTCGGGCAGGAACGCCGCTCCAGCGGAGGTTCCCGCCACGTGAACGCCCGACGCGCTCAGGCGCCGGATGGCTCGGGCCACCGGCGTACCTCCGAGCGTAGTCGAGAGTCGCAGCTGGTTGCCTCCCGACAGAAAGATCCCGGTGGCTGACTCCAGATGCGCCAGCGCCTCCGGGCTGCGGCAGTCGGCCCGCGTGGCGAAGTTATGGTTCCAGACGCGCTCAGCTCCCAGTTCCTCGAACAGAGTCTCGTAGTGCGGCCCCGTGTCCTCGAGCCTCGAGGCGGTGGGAATCACGGCGATCCTCGCCTGTTCACCCCCGCAAAGCTCCGTGAAGCGCCTCAGGATCGTACGATCGAGTGTCTTTTCTTCCGCGCCGCCGACTGGAATGATGAATCCCCTGTCACTGCCGCCGGTGGACCGTGCTGGCGTCATGCCTGCCTGTATGGAGTTTGAATTCGCGGCGAAAGCCGGTTCAGTGGGAACGGCGGGCTCTGTCGGCCGCCCTTCGCGAGCGCCACAACGTCCACGAGTTATGGGGCCGCGTCAAGGTTTGGCGGGGAACTGCGGCCCCCGGTTCAGCGCAAATCGGCCGAACCGGGGGAAAAGAGAATGCTAGCTCTGCTCGATGGTCACGGAACCGGAGCCGGTGTCTATCTCGACCCGGCCGCTGCCGTCGCCGATCGTTCCGATGACGTGGTCGCGCTCGGCGCGCCGCAGCTTGATGGGAAACTCTGTCCGGATTCCACCGCTACCGGTCTCTATTTCGACCCTGGCGCCAAAATCGGCTGGAAGCGAAAGATTGACCGAGCCTGAGCCAGTATCCACAAGGACAGCGTTGGGGCTCGAATTCAGGCCCAACTCCACGGAGCCACTTCCCGTATCAACGTTGATACGGGTGGCCGAGAGTGAGTGTAGCGTCACGCTTCCCGATCCGGTGTCCACCAGCAGCTCACGGGTCGAGACATCGGATCCCGCTACTGAACCTGAGCCCGTATCGATGTTGAGCTCGTCGCCCTCGATGTCGGACGCCCGTACTTCTCCCGAGCCCGTATCGATGAGCACGTCTCCCTGAGCCTCGGAGACATCCACTACGCCAGAACCGGTGTCGATGTTGAGGTATCCCCGAGTCCCGCGGGACGTGACGTCCGCAGAGCCCACATCCACGTACAGCTGGCCGTCCACGTTCGACACCGAAACATCGCCCGCGGCCAGGAACAGCCATATTCGCTGGCCCGAGGGGACGCGGACGTGCAGATCCGCATGCGCCTCCAGCCCGCTGCCGGACCCGCTGATTTCCACTCTGCGGCCCCGGCGGCGGCCCGAACCGTTGTAGAACGTGCCGTTGTCCCGCACCCGAAGCTGCGTTTGGAAGTGTCGGCCCTCTCCCCCATACACGATGTCGTCGTCCGGGTACAGGACGCGAAGGCTTTCCGCGTCGCCAATGTCGCGGCCCAGATCGATGGAGCCGATGGCGACATCGAGTCGGCCGCCGTCCGCACCGCCACGCGTCAGCTCGACCTCCACGGCGGATCCGCTGCCCCCCTCAACAGTCAGCTGGCCGGCCAGATTGAAAATGGCTACCTGGTTTCCCGCCAGGCGGTGCTGTTCTGACTGCTGGGCCAGAGCGGGCTGGATGGCCATGGCGCTCGCCGCTGCAACGAGGGCGCCGCCTCTGAAAACTCGACTTATGATGCCGTTCATGCTTTCTCCCCAATTATTCAGTACCGCCGGCTACGCTGCACATAACATATGGCTCTACGACTCAACTACCTGGATGGTTTCCAGGCGCGAATGGTTGAAAGCCCGTAGGTTTGGCCGCTTGTCGAACACGTCCAGGGGAGATCATACATGCACCTCCAGTTCTGGGGAGCGGCCCGAGAAGTGACGGGGTCCATGCACTTGCTCACGGTAGGAAGACACAAGCTTCTTCTGGACTGCGGACTTTACCAGGGCCGGCGGAAAAAGGCCTTTGAACGCAACCGCAACCTTCCGTTTCGGGCCAGTGAAATCGATGCCGTAGTCCTGTCGCACGCCCATATCGATCACAGCGGCAGCCTTCCCACTCTGGTCAGGGACGGGTTCAAGGGACGAATCCACGCTACACCCGCGACACGCTCCCTGTGTGAGCACATGCTCAGAGACGCGGCCTACATACAGGAGAGTGACGTCAGGTACGTGAATCGCCGGCGCAAGCGGGAGGGAAGGACCCCGTTCGAGCCTCTGTATACGGGGAAAGATGCCGCCGCGGCGCTGCGCAGGTTCAAACCCGAGCCATACTTCGAAACGTTCGAGCCGGTGCCGGGAGTTCGGGTCCGTTTTCTGGAGGCCGGCCACATCCTCGGGTCGGCGGTCGTTGTCCTCGATCTGACAGAAGGTGAGCGGCAGGCGCGTCTCGTATTCAGCGGTGATATAGGACGAAGGGGACTTCCGATCCTTCGAGATCCTCAAGTCGCTGAGGGAGCGGACGCGGTGATCATCGAGAGCACGTATGGCGACCGGAGCCACCTTCCGGCCAGCGAAGCGCGCGAGCTTCTGCGCGACTGCGCGCAGACGGCGTTCGACAGCGGCGGAAAGCTCCTCGTGCCGGCCTTTGCCCTCGGCCGCACGCAGGAGGTCGTGTACCGTCTCAACCAGCTGTGGGAGGACGGCGAACTGCCCCGCATCAAAGTCTTCGTGGACAGTCCGCTGGCGGTCAAGGTAACCGATGTCTTCCGGGCCCATCCCGAGTGCTACGACGAGAACATGCGCAAGGCGATGCTGGAGGAGTCAGACAAAGATCCACTGGGTTTCGAATGCCTGCGCTACGTGCGGTCCGTCGAGGAGTCGAAGCAGCTCAACAGCTCCCCGGAACCCGCTGTCGTGATCAGCGCCTCGGGGATGTGTGAGGCCGGACGAATTCTGCACCATCTTCGTAACCACGCCACCAGCCCGAACACGACGATTCTGTTCGTCGGCTATCAGGCCGAGCATACTCTGGGGCGCCGCTTGCTGGAGGGGAGGCGCGAGGTAAGAATTTTCGGCCAGCCGATAGAGATCAGGGCCAGGGTAGAGCGCGCCAACAACTACAGCGCTCACGCGGACAGGGAAGGGCTGCTCGACTGGGCTCGTGGGACGATGGAGTCGGGCAGTGTGAAGAGATTCTTCGTCGTACACGGCGAAGAGAGAGTAGCTGAAACGTTCGCGGATAGTCTGACCGAGCTCGGAGCGCCGCGCGTCGATGTGCCGGAGCGCGGCCAGAAGTTCCAGCTCTAGTCTCGCAGCGGCCGCTGCGATCTACTCCGGCCCGGATCTACTCCGGGGGATGGCCGAGCCAGAGTTCCATGTTCTCCCGGACGATGGCGACCGCTCCGTCCACCGAGTCCACGCAGGCCGGGATCTCCATGTCGGTCGGATCGGCGAGCTGGCGGGGTCCCTCCGTCCACGCCTTTCCGCCCCAGTCGAGCAACTCCTTCCACACGTCGCCCACCATGATCAGCGGCCGGTCGTACAGGTGTCCTACCTGGCACAGTTGCCACACGAGCAGGGCCTCCAACGTCGTCCCGATGCCGCCCTCCATGACGACAAAGGCGCTCGAAAGACGAACGAAGTGATGCAGGCGGGTGAAGAAAGTTCCGTGATGGTAGAGCTTCTCAACGAACGGGTTTGGCGCCTGCTCGTGCGGAAGCTCGACGTTGATGCCGAATGACCGGGTGCGGCCTTCCACGTCACCCAGACGCTCCCCCTCGTTGGCGGCCTGCATGAGGCCTGGCCCGCCGCCGGTCACGATGTCGCACCCCATGGCAGCCAACTCGCGGGCCAGCCGCCGAACATCCCGGTAGACCTCGTCACCGGGATGCATGCGGGAAGAACCGAAGATCGTGACCCGGTAGTACGTCGGCCGAGGCGGCATCACGGCCTCGAGTTCGTCCACGGCGTTCCACAAGTCGCGCAGCGAGCTCTCGATCGCCTTATGGGTCCGCCGCGAGTCCGCCGCGTTCAGAGGGGGTGTCGCGATCCTGGAGGGTTCCAGGCGTTTGTCGTCAGAGTCGCTCAAGGGAGCTCCATGTTCAGAAGAAATAGTGGGCCGGATTCAACGTACAGTACTCGTGCGAACAGCGCTCGAACCTGTTGCCGGGAGTCGAACGCCTGCTCAGCTTGTGACGCGGTAGCCTCCGGGATACCATCGTAGGCACAACGCACCATGACCTCCATCAGGAGCGGTGATGCGGCGAGTCTTCTCGCTCTACAGCGCCACAGTCGGCAAGAAAATTGTCATGGCCGTGTCTGGTGCGGTCTTCGTCGGCTTCGTGCTCGGGCACATGGTGGGCAATCTCAAGGTCTTCCAAGGTGCCGATAAGTTCAACGCCTACGCGGAAGGCCTGCGAACAGTAGGGGCACCCTTTTTCGGACACGGTCAACTCCTGTGGGTGGCGCGTCTGATCCTTCTGGCCTCTTTGCTCATCCACGTGGTGTCCGCGCTTCAGCTCAGCCGGCGGAGTCTCGCGGCTCGCCCCGTAAGGTATGAGAAGAGTGCCGCTCTCGAGTTCAGCCGGGCCTCGCGGAGCATGCGCTGGGGCGGAGTGGCGTTGCTGTTGTTCGTGGCCTATCACCTCGCGCATTTGACCTGGGGTCTGGTTCATCCCGACTTCATTCCCGGTGACGCTTATCACAACCTGGTAAGCGGATTTCAATCGTTGCCCGTGGCGGGCGTCTACGTATTGGCCATGGGGGCGCTCGGCCTGCACCTGTATCATGGGATCTGGAGCGCTTTCCAGACCCTGGGCCTGCTCTCGCCGCGCGCACTCAGGATTCGCAGACCACTGGCCACGGTTGTGGCCCTCGCGGTGGTGCTCGGAAATCTCTCCTTCCCGGTCGCGGTGCAGACCGGTTTGCTCGCCTTGTGAGGATCCGCGTATGAACCTGGACCCCAGGATCCCGATCGGCCCAATCGAGCAGGCATGGGACACGCACCGCTTCGAAATGAAGCTGGTCAATCCGGCCAACAAGAGGCGGCATCGCATTATCGTGGTGGGCACAGGCCTGGCGGGAGGCTCGGCCGCCGCCACGCTGGCCGAACTTGGCTACGAGGTGAGCTGCTTCACTTTCCATGACAGCCCGCGCCGGGCGCACAGCATAGCGGCACAGGGCGGTATCAACGCGGCCAAGAACTACCAGAATGACGGGGACAGCGTGTACCGATTGTTCTACGACACGGTGAAGGGTGGCGACTTCCGTTCGCGCGAGGCCAACGTATACCGGCTGGCCCAGATCAGCCTGAACATCATCGATCAGTGTACGGCTCAGGGCGTGCCGTTCGCCCGCGAGTACGGAGGATTCCTGGCCAACCGGTCCTTCGGCGGCGCCCAGGTGTCCAGAACGTTCTACGCCCGCGGACAGACGGGACAGCAGCTTCTGCTGGGAGCCTACCAGGCGCTGGAGCGGCAGGTGGCGGCCGGCAAGGTTCGCATGCACACGCAGACCGAAATGCTGGATCTGATCGTCGTGGACGGGCACGCGCGGGGGATCGTAACCCGAAACCTGGTCACTGGCGCGATCGAGTCGCATCTGGGCGACGCCGTCGTGCTCGGCACCGGCGGTTACGCCAACGTGTTCTATCTGTCCACCAACGCGATGCGCTGCAACGTTACCGCCGCCTACAGAGCTCACAAACGCGGCGCCGGTTTCGCCAATCCGTGCTACACACAGATTCATCCCACCTGCATTCCGATGAGCGGCGACTACCAATCCAAGCTCACTCTCATGAGCGAATCGCTACGCAACGACGGAAGGATCTGGGTGCCATCCGGTGAAGGAGACAGGCGGGCGGCTGCCGACATTCCCGAAGCGGAGCGCGACTATTACCTGGAGCGGATGTATCCGAGTTTCGGAAACCTCGTGCCGCGGGATCTGGCTTCGAGGCGAGCCAAGGACGTGTGTGATGAGGGAAGAGGAGTCGGAGAGACGGGCCTGGGTGTGTACCTTGACTTCGGGGCCGCGATCGAGCGCCTCGGCGCCGATGTGATAGCCGAGCGCTACGGAAACCTGTTCGAGATCTACGAGCGCATCACGGGCGAGGACCCCTACTCCGTACCCATGCGCATATACCCGGCACCGCATTACACCATGGGCGGCCTGTGGGTGGATTACAATCTGATGAGTTCGCTGCCTGGCCTTCATGTGATAGGGGAGGCGAACTTTTCCGACCACGGCTCCAACCGCCTCGGCGCCAGCGCTCTGATGCAGGGACTGGCTGACGGCTACTTCATCTTGCCTTACACCATCGGCGACTATCTGCGCACTGCTGAGCCGGAGGAAATCGGCCCCGACCATCCGGACGTGAGACGGACCGAGGAGGAAGTGCGGGGCCGAATTCAGCGACTGCTGGCGCTGGACGGATCTCGCACGGTCGATTCGATCCACCGCGAACTGGGCCGGATTCTGTGGGACAAGTGCGGCATGGCCCGTAACGCCGCCGGACTGCAAGAGGCTATTAAACAGATACCGGCCCTGCGAGAAGAATTCTGGGCCAGCGCCAGTGTCGTCGGAACTGGCGAGTCGCTCAACGTGTCGCTGGAGAAGGCAGGCAGGGTGGCCGATTTTCTGGAGTTCGGCGAGCTCATGTGCCGCGACGCTCTGGTCAGGAACGAGTCCTGTGGCGGACACTTTCGGGAGGAGTATCAGACGGCCGAGGGCGAGGCTCGCAGGGACGATGAGAATTTTCAGCACGTCAGCGTCTGGGAATACACCGGTTCCGATGCGGAGCCGGTCGAGCATCGCGAGGCGCTCGAGTTCGAGTACGTGGAGCCGAGCCAGCGGAGCTACAAGTGATGAATCTCACTCTACACATCTGGCGACAGGCTTCCGCTGCGGCTTCAGGTCGCTTCATAAAATACGACGCTCCAGACGTGAGTCCGCACATGTCGTTTCTGGAGATGCTGGATGTATTGAACGAGCGGCTGGAAGCGGGCGGGGAAGAGCCAATAGCCTTTGACCACGACTGCCGCGAGGGAATCTGCGGAAGCTGCAGCCTGGTGATCAATGGCAGGCCGCACGGGCCTCAGCGCGCCACCACCGTGTGCCAGCTTCACATGCGCCACTACAGCGACGGCGAGGAGATCTGGATCGAACCGTGGCGGGCGGGCGCTTTTCCGATCATCAAGGATCTGGTGGTGGACCGGGCGTCCCTGGACCGCATAATCCAGGCGGGCGGGTTCATCTCGGCCAGAACTGGCAGCGCTCCCGATGCGAACGCCATTCTCATCCCCAAGCAGGCCGCCGAATCAGCCATGGACGCCGCCGCCTGCATAGGTTGTGGCGCCTGCGTGGCTGCCTGTCCGAACGCGTCGGCTATGTTGTTCACGTCGGCCAAGGCGGCGCACCTGGGTATGCTTCCACAGGGACAGCCGGAGAGACATTCCCGGGTCCTGAGCATGATTCTGCGGCACGATGCCGAGCGTTTCGGGAGCTGCACAAATCACGGAGCGTGCGAGAACGCGTGTCCGAAAGAAATCAGCATCGACTACATCGGCTGGCTGAACCGCGACTACCGCCGCGCGGCGCTCAGCGCGGGAAGTACCACTGCCGCATAGCCTGCGAGTTCTGCTGTTGGTCGCCCTCGGAGGAGCGATCGGCGCGGTTCTGCGGTATGGCGTGTCGGGCTGGATCCACGCGCACGGATCGGCCAGTTTTCCATGGGGGACTCTTGTCGTGAACGTGGCGGGCTCTTTCGCTCTTGGTTTCGCATATCATGTTCTGTCCAATTCCACAGCCTCGGTCGAACTGCGGACGTTCGTCACAATCGGCCTTCTCGGCGCTTTCACGACCTTCAGCACCTTCAGCTACGAGGCGGTGGCGCTCCTGCAGGACGGTGACTGGGGAAGGGGAATAGTCTACGTAGCCGGCAGTGTCCTGCTCGGCCTCGTGGGGATTGTGGCCGGGTTGGGCCTGGCAGCCCTCACTCTGCAACCCGGGAGCCAGCCGACATGAGCCGCGCGTTTGCCGGAGAGCGCACTCTCATGCGCATCTTCATCGGCGAGGCCGACCGGTGCACGACCGGCCCGGACAAGGGCAAGCCCCTGTACGAAGCTCTACTGCTGCTTATGAGAAGGCGAGGACTGGCCGGAGCTACGGTGGTGCGGGGGATCGCCGGGTTCGGGGCCAGCGCCAGAATCCACACGGGCAAGCTTCTGCGGCTGTCTCTGGATCTACCCGTGATCGTGGAAGTCGTGGAGGAAGAGGAGAAGCTTCAGGCCATGCTCCCGGAACTCGATACGATGCTCAGCGGCGGACTGATCACCATGGAGCGCGCCCGGGTAGTCCTCTACCGGCCCGCGGACGCCCCGCAAAGCTAGCCGTCTGCCGCCAGGTCGAGATCCAGCTCGGCTCCGAACAGCATGGTTCGATCCAGGTCTTCGGCCGCCCAGCGCAGCAGAGGGCCGACGCCGCTGGTCACCATTCCTTCGAAGACTATTCGGCCGTTGGCCGTAACGCGGACCGGCTGCTCGAAATCGAAATGATCGGGCGACAGCAGCAGGCGGAAGCGCCTTATGGCCCGAGTTAGTACACTTACCTGGTTGCCCTGTTTGAGCACCTCGATACGGCCGGAAGGAAACCTGTGCCTCAGGCCTCCGACGGGTTCGAATGACGACTCGCCCGCTACAGTTCCGAGCGCCAGAATCTCGACCCAGTGAACTCTGTTGTAGCGGTCCGTACGTTCTGTTTCCCAGCGCACGCGGTCTGGCAGCGGCTGCCTCGGATGGTTCTCCACAAAAGCGTCGATGCGCGGCGTCTCGGATCCGATCCACGACAGGTCATGGCCAGCCCCCTGAATGGGCCGGAAGGTGATGTCCGCTCCGGCCCTTCTCCACTCCTCTATATATGGGGTGATACTCTCGGCCGGGTACAGGCGGTCGTTCTCCGTATTCACTATGTAGAGGGGTTTGTTCGTCAGGTTGATGGCATAGACCTCGCCATCGGGCTGCATACGGGGATTGTTGACCACCGCCGGATGGCCGATGTAAGGCAGAAATGAGGCCCAGGGGGTGGACCAGCGCATGGCCTGAAAATAAACGCCGCTGCCTCCGTCGGAGATTCCGAGCAGAGATACGCGGTTCTCGTCCACGTTGTACTCACGCTTCAGCTCATCGAGGATTTCGCGCAGGTTCTCCCACTGGCTGGCCTCCCACCACTTGGAGCCTTCCCAGGACGCCGGAATCACCGTGATCCGCTCGTCGTCGTCGGTTCGCTCGTAGCTGCGCCACCATCCACCACCTGCCTTCCACGCCGGCCGGCTGATTCCGCCGTGCAGGTAAACGCGCACAGGATACCGGCGCTCCGGATCATACGTCTCGGGAACCAGCACCACATACGGGTGCTCCACACCGCCCGAGTCGATCCGGCTTCTGTCGAGTTTTCCTGTCTCGACGTCATGGCCGTAGCGGCGGCCATCCCTGAGGAACTCAGCCGTGCGCTCAAATCCGGCTCCGGCGTCGGTGAGCTTGTGCGCCAACTCGAGCCGTTCGGCGAGCGGGCTCGCAACGAATGACTCCAGCCAGGCCTGCACTGAATCAACCTGCTGGCCGCCCGAGACCGGAACGAGGGTATTGCGTGAGTCGACCACAGGACGCGTCACGAATACAGCTGTCCATAACCCGTCGCGCTCGCCGATGCCCACAGCGGTGAAGCTGCAATTGTCCAGATTCCGTCTGTGGCCCGGGCTCTCCATCCACATATCCATAACGGACTGCGGTCCGGCAGGGGTCAGAGCGAGGTTCTCGCTCGAGAGCCCGCGCGAGGCCACACCGGCGAGTCTCAGGCGCTTGTCAAACGTGACCCCTTCGGGCGAGGCGTGTTCAAAATAGCGCCGCCTGAACATGTCGTCGCTGTGAGTCTGAGCCGAGCGCGCCGTGGGCTCATGCCAGGCAAGCGCTGCGCATCCGATTCCCGAGCGGTGAGAGTTTAGCGCCGCGAACAGAGCTTGAAGTGGTGCGGCCGGTCGGGCCAGGGAAGGGTCCTGCAATCCACCGATCGACGCTGGCTGTCCCTGTGCTGGAGAAAGAGCGATCAGTAGGCACATTCCTGTCAGCAGACACTTCATCGCCAGATCAGGCGCAGATCTACGCCAACGCATCCCACGCCCGTGGCCCAGGTACCAAAGGAAACCCGTCCGGTTTTTCATGCGGCTGCATACGCCGCCAACCCGGACGGGTTCCGTTGGCCCGCAGGCCCTGAACGCGGTTACTCCGCCTCAGCTAGTCGGACAGACGGACCAGCAAGTCCTGAGCAACCTGCTCGAACACGCTCTTGAGCTGCGCGGCCGAAGGAGCGAAGTACGCTTTCCCGATTTGCTGCTTCGAGTCAACCACACCACCGACGTTGGCGATCTGACTCAGGTAGTCCATGTCGGGCACCTTCATCGGATCGCTCTCGAAGGGGTTGCCGAGACCAACCGTGTAAATGATGACGCCTGAGTTCCGCAGGTCATTGGCCCTGTCGAGTCCCTCCTGCAATGCTTGCGCGCGCCCTGACTGTTCCGTCCAGCCATAGCAACTGGACCAATTCTGGCAACCGTCTGGAGACGTGTAACTGTCCGCCGGATGCTCGACCGGGTCATCCCAGTAGCCGACCAGTCTGTTCGAAGTGGCCCAGGGTACGGCCAGGAAACGGTCGTCGCCGGAAATCTGGCCGCGGAAAGCTGTCGGCCGGCCGTCGGTGAAGAACACGACCGCCTTAGCCGAGCGCGCTTGAATGTCCGGGCCGGTCATCTGTTCGTACGCCAGCCTCAGCCCCTCGCCCGGATTCGTGTAGCCCGCCGACTTCATGCCGCTGAAATAGATGGCGTTTCGAACGGGATTGGTGAATCCGCCCTGCAGCGGAACACGCAGGGTCCCTCCAATCTGGAACGACACCAGGCTGACCTGGTCCAGGTTATCGTCGAAGTTTTGCACGAAGCTCCATGCGGCGTCCTGCAGGTCATCCCAGGCACCCATCTGACCGAGAGAGCCCGACTGATCCAGGACGAGCGTGAGATCTACGGGCGGTATGGTCGCGGTGGCCGCAGCGGCCACGTTCATCGAATTCGGACCCACCAGTTTTACCAACAGAGTCGGCATCGGTTGGAGTCCGGACATGCTGACCGTCTGCTCGCCGAGCGCGTTCGTACCGAACTGAAGGTCCAGGTTGACCCCGTTGACTCCGTCCGGAAAACCGTTCGCCGCCGCTACAGCCAGCGCCTGCTGCCGCGCCTGGCTCTCCCCCGAGCGGAGGGTCTTGGCCCCTGTGAGAACAGCCGCGTCAATGGCCTTGGACATCCGGGCCTGCCGCACGAATCCGCGTGCCGAATCCAGTGCCAGTCCTGCTACGCCGAGCAGGATGACCAGGCTTGCCGCCACCATCACCAACACGGCACCCGATTGGTCGCTTGCTGGGCGACGCAGAGCTTTGAGGATCCTTGTGCGCTTATCTGTTGAGAGCTTCATAGTAAATCCCTTACCCGCAGGTTTGTCCTCTCGCATGCTTATGTCTTCTCGCATGCTAGAAGACGGCTCGCTCGTAAATCGGACTCGGCACCACATCAGAGACGAAGTTGCTGAGAGGTGTGATGGACTGGTAGTCGAAGAAAACCTCGACCACATAGTGGGTCGTACCTTCGCTCAGCCCTATCCCGCTCAGCTGTGTGGCTGGCGCGCCTAGCGCTCCAATCCGGCTCTGTCCGGCGTACCCGCTGCTCGCGGTCTGAGCTGTCACCATGGGCACTCCGCTCTGAACCGTGACCTCGGTAGCAATCGAACCACCGCGCGTGGGCAGCCCGAATTCCGAGCCGGTCGCCATCACCACCGTCAGAACCGTATCCAGCTGTGTGCCACGGGCCGCGATGTTCGCGCCTTCGCGGCTGATGGTCGACAGCCCGTGCGCGACCGTGAAAGCGTTGCCCACCTCTACCAGGCCGAACAGGATTACCGCCATCAGCGGTACTATTAGAGCGAACTCCACCAGGCTCTGCCCGTCCTCACGGCCAGCGGCCTCCCGTACTTTTCGTATTATGTTTTTCATAGGTCTACTCGAAGTAGGGTTCGTTGCGCATGACTGTCCTGGCGGTGAATTGCATGTCCGGGAAATAGTTGTGCATGGTCGCCATCGAGAACTCGTAGGTGTACTGCATGACCACCTGAACGACTTCCCCGGGCCCGCCGCCGTCAGCCGGTATCGTGTAAACCGTGTCGACCAGGACGTTGAGATGCGCCGATCGGTCTTCGAGTACCTTGGCTATGGATTCGGCCCGGGTCAGCGGATCGCCGTTTCCGTCAGGTAGGACGTTTCCCGTGACCGCGAAACGTGCCGCTTCAGCCACCCCGTGCTGGACGCTGAGGCGGGTGTAAAAGTGACGGCCCATCTCGAAGATTCCGAAGAAAAGCGTGAAGACCATGGGCAGCACAAGAGCCATTTCAACCAGGCTCTGGCCGCGGTCAGATTGCCGAAGGGACCCGACTGCTCGCGAAGAGCTGCTCAGGTTGTTGCTGCGGAGAGTGGTTCGCCCCGTTCTCACTCGCATTGTGGTCTGCCTCAATACCCGCTGATCTCACGACCGCCCCGTAACGATCGCCAGCGGCCGACTTCGCCGCCGGCCCTGCTAGGCGCCAGAGGTATGCCAAACTCGAGAAATCAGTCAAGAATCAGGGCCAGAGAATTTCACGCACTACATTAGCTAAATGCTACAACCACAGTAATGGAAGGTTATTACAAATGTCGCAGTAAACGGACTATTCGTGACCGATCTAAGCACGGCTGCGTGACGGACGACGTGATCTGGAGAGGAGTGGTGTGGCGCGCCTGCTACAGTATTTGGCGGCGGCCGGGCGCAGGGGCGGGAAGCCTACGCCCGGCCTGGCTGCTCAGGTCACTTGGATAGCCGAACGAACAGGTCCTGGGCCAGGAGGTTGAATACGTCGTTCAGCTGGACGGCGGAGGGCGCGAAGAACGCTTTTCCGGCCGGTTGGTCCGGGTCCGCGCGCCCGTCCTCGTTGGCGATGAGACGGAGGTAGTCAAGGTCAGGCACAAGAAGCGGATCGGAACTGGCCGGATTTCCGAGCCCGATCGAATAAATGAAGATACCTTCGTCCCGGATTCGATCCGCCATCGCGATGCTCAGTTCTCTCGCCGCTCGCCGAACGCTTTTTTCGTCCCATGGGCCGCAGCTCGCCTCTCTCCAGCAGCCGTCCGCTTTCCAGGGATCAGGCGGACGGGCGATCTCATCCGTGGGCAGGTTGTCAGGGTCGTTGAAGTAGCCCCGGAGGAAACCCTTCTGTTCCTTGAACACGGCCATCATACGGTCGCTGCCGAGAATGTTGGCCCGGAACGCCGTCGGGCGGCCGTCGGTAAAGAAGACCACCACCTTGGCGGATCTGGCACGGGGAGCCGGTCCCTGAAACTGCTGCAGGGCCAGCCGAAGCGCCTCCTGTGCGTTCGTATCGCCAGCCGATTTCATTCCGCTGTGGAATATCACGTTTCGGATGGCGCCCTTGAACGGAGAGTTCATGCTGAACCGGTTGGTGCCCCGGATCTGGAACGATACGAGGCCTACCTGGTCCAGGCTTTCGTCGAACTGCCGCACGAAATTCCAGGACGCGTTCTGCACATCATCCCATGCGTTGGCGGCATTGAGCGAGCCGGATTGGTCGAGCACGAGGACCATGTCCACTGGCGGCACCGCTGCCGTAGCTGTTGCGGCCACCGTCACCTCATCGCGTCCCAGCACCCGCATCAGGATCGTGGGCATGGGCTGCGTGGCCGTCATAGTGACCGTCTGCTCGCCCAGCCCGTTCGTACCGAACTTGGGAGCGAGCTGAATACTACCGACGCCGTCCGGGAATCCGTTGGCGGCCATGGAAGCCAACGCTTGCAGTCGCGCCTCCCGCTTCCCGGCCCGTAGCGTTCGGGCTCCCGTCAGGACAGAAGCATCCACCGCCCGGGCCAGCCGGGTCTGGCGGACAAATGCACGTCCCGAGTCCAGTGCCAGACCCGTCACGGCCAGGAGCATCACCATGCTTACGGCCACCATGGCGAGAACAGCCCCGCGTTGGTTACTCATTCCGGCCCTCCTCAGAAGTTCAATACTGAGTCAGTTCAGAAGATCGCTTTTTCGTATATCGGATCCGGAATCACTCCGGCCAGAAAATTAGCCAGCGGCGTTATAGACTCGTAGCCGTAGAAAACCTCGACCACGTAGTGGGTGCTTCCTTCAAAGAATCCGACCGAGGACAAATCGGTGGCCACGCTATCGCGCAGGCCGATCAGGCTGCGGGTTTCGTATCCGGGAGTAGCCAGCTGCCTGGTCACGCGCGGAACCCCGCCCTCGATCGTAATCTGACTCGCCACACTGCCACCCCGAACGTCCAATTGAAGTTCATCGGCGTTGTCGACCACCACGCGCAGGACGTCTGTGAAAGGTGTGCCGCGCGAAGCGATATTGGCGCCTTCTCTACTGATCGTGGCCAGGGCATGCGACACGGTGAACGCGTTTCCAAGTTCGATCAGGCCAAACAGCACCAACATCAGCATGGGCAGCACAAGAGCCAGTTCCGCCAGACTCTCTCCGCGCTCCCCTCGCCAAGCGTCTCCACTGCGGTCTCGGGGCCTACTCGAAATAGGGCTCATTACGCATCGCCGTCTTGACGGTGAACGTCATTTCCGGAAAGAATCGGTGCATTCCGGGCATGGAGAATTCGTACTTGTAGGTGATTCCAACCTGGACCACGTCCTCGGGACCGCCCCCGTCCGCCGGGTCGATGAAGATGCTGTCCACCACGATGTTCAGGTGTGACATGCTGTCTTCCATCTTCAAACGAACAGTCTCGGCTCGGCTGAGCGGATCACCCTTGGCGTCTGTCGTGGAGCGGCCCGTGACAGCGAGGCGCGTGGCCTGGCCCACGGCGTGACGAACGGTCAGGCGCGTGTAAAAATGCCGGCCAAATTCGAAGATGCCGAAGAAGAGGGTAAAGATGACCGGGAGGACGAGAGCCATCTCCACCAGGCTCTGCCCGCGGCTTGCCCGCGAGAGCGGCCCTGGTCGGACATGTCGAAATCTACGTCTGAACGGTGTCATTCGAATCGGCCACCCACTGAGCGGTATGAGAAACCCAATACCGACTCGATGGGGGACCGCCACCGAGAAAGGGCCGACAAATGTACGCCGATTTGCATCCTTGTAAAGCAATCGCGGCGTATAACTTCTATAACTATCGTGTTGACAAATAGTTCGGGATTTCAGCGGCGCTTCCGCCGCCACTCCAAGACGTCCGTTTCGCGCCCAAACCGCTGTTCCGGGGGCCCCTTTTCCGACCCGGCAAATTTTCCCTACCTGCCAGCCCTGAAGACCGGGTTGACGCCCGGCATGGGCTGGTTTAGCCTAGGGTCAGGGACGGGTCGGGCGATGGCTCTTTCGTGCCTAGAAATAGGCCTTTCCATGGATCGAGCGGGTGGCCGGATCAGGTGCATATTCGAATCGGACCAGGTCGTTCTTAGCGCCCAATCCTCATGGTACGAACGTTGCTTAAAAAGGCGTGTCTGACCGTCCAGTCTTCTACGGGCTGGCGGCTAGTTAGCGAGGGGCGAACCCTCGGAACCATGTTTGGAGGAAAAATGAAGTTACAACGCGTGTGCGCCTCACTGTTTCTGGCGGTCATGGTGGCAGCATCGCCGCTGTACGGCCAGGACGACTACGGCCGCGGTGGGGTCGCAGTGGAAGGGTATGCCGGTGTGCTCAACGCTGAGCGGGCGGAGGGGACCAACCTCTTCATCGATAACGATATTCTATTTGGCGGACGCCTGAGCTATATCTTCCCCTCGGGCTTCTTCATCAGCGGTGAAGGCGGGCTGCTCCCCGGCCACGTGGTGTCGTTCGGCCAGGACGTGAGTGACGTCGACATCACCATGTATGGTGGAGCGCTGGGATACGCCGCTCAGTTGGAGCGCAACCTCCAGCTGCTTTTCGTGGCGGGGGCCGGCCAATTGAAGTTCGACCCTGACGGAATCGCTTCGGCTACCGATTTGCAGGTCAATTTCGGAACCGGGGTCCGTTTGTTCGTTTCACCCAACGTC
This sequence comes from Gemmatimonadota bacterium, assembly GCA_039714435.1. Classification (GTDB taxonomy): domain Bacteria; phylum Gemmatimonadota; class Gemmatimonadetes; order Palauibacterales; family Palauibacteraceae; genus JAZDDE01. The sequence goes on from JBDLJJ010000029.1 coordinate 20,267, forward strand.
GCTTTCAGGGTGGACGGACGTTTTCACCTCGTCCCGGATTCGCCCGAGCTGGACGCCGCACGGTCGGCTCTGTTCCCGGGCGCTACGATCGATGGTGGGACGACCAACTTCGTGGAGTGGTCCACCGGTATTTCGCTCTTCTTCGGCGGCTCGCGTGACGCGGATGGCGACGGAGTCAGTGACGATCTGGATCTCTGCCCCGACACACCAGCGGGTGCGAGCGTGGACGCCAACGGTTGTGCGATCGACACGGACGGCGATGGCGTAGCCGACTACATGGACGATTGCCCCGACACGCCAGCCGGCGCGAGCGTGGACGCCAACGGCTGTCCGATGGACTCGGATGGCGACGGAGTGTTCGACGGTCTGGATCAGTGTCCTGACACGCCGAGTGGTGCCCGCGTGGATTCCACCGGCTGCCCGACAGACTCGGATGGCGACGGAGTGTTCGACGGTCTGGATCAGTGTCCTGACACGCCGGCCGGCGCCACTGTGGATGCCAACGGCTGTCCGTCCGACACAGACGGTGACGGCGTTCTGGACGGAGTCGACCGGTGCCCGAGCACACCTTCTGGCGCCACGGTTGACGAGAACGGCTGCACCGTGATCGAGGCTGGAATTGAACAGGGCCGGCTCGTCCTGCAAGGAATCGAATTCGAGTTCAACAGAGCCGACATTCGAGAGACGTCCAAGCCCGCTCTGGACGAAGTGGCCGCAGCTCTCGTGGGTCGCCCGAATCTACAGATCGAGATTCGCGGCTACACCGACTCGACGGGCGGCGCCAACTACAACCAGAGCCTGAGTGAGCGTCGAGCGGAGTCCGTCATGGCCTACCTGCTCGAGTCGGCCCCGCAGCTCGATGCATCTCGGTTCACGGCGCGCGGGTACGGCGAGGTTGATCCGGTCGCCACAAACGACACGGAAGAAGGCCGCTCTCAGAACCGTCGCGTGGAGTTCCACGTAACAGGCGGTCAGTAGGTCTTCGCCGGCAGTTCGTAGTGTCGTAGTAAAAGCAGTCAAGATGGCGAAAGGCGGGCTCACCATTCGGTGAGTCCGCCTTTCTATTGGTGGGAGCCCCCCCGCCTGCCGTTCCCGCCCGTTTCACCACACATCCGCGAGGCAGGGCGGAGGGGTCGCATCTATGTACAGTCACGTCCGGAGACTTCCTGGAGTCGGCGTCCCGGCTCCTGTTGTATAGGACGCTTCAAGTCGTCAGATGGTTTCCTAGCAGACCGAAGTATCTCGCGGCCAGCGTTCCCGCGCGCATGGCCATGAGCAGCACCAGCGCCCACCAGACGGCCACCAGATCCCAGTCTTGTACGGCAACCAGAATCAGGGCGGCGGCCGCTACCAGACCTGAGGCCACCATCTGCGCTGCCAGGAAACGAAAGTCCTCCGCTCCGATGAAGATGCCGTCCCACACGAAAACGAGAGCGTTCAAGGGCTGCATCCAGATAATGAAAGGCATGATTTCGGCGACGGCCCGAATCACCTCGGGCTCGTCAGTAAACAGGTGAGGCAGGAGTGGGGAGAGCAGCCACAGCAGGCCGGCCAGAGCGGTACCCGTTCCCAGACCCCAGAGCAGGATGCGGTTGGACGCTTCGTGCACAGCCGCCAGATCCTTCTCGCCGCGGAAGTGCGCCACGAGTGCCTGTGCCGCTACGGCGAGCGAGTCGATGGCAAGGGCGAGCAGGAGCCAGAGCTGGGATCCGACCTGGTGCGCGGCAACTGAAACCGTGCCGATGCGTGTGGCCACAGCAGTGGCCATGGTCAAGGTTCCGATCAGGGCGAAGGTGCGGACGGCGAGCGCTCCACCGATCGCCATGAACCTTCCGCCCCGCAGGTGCCTGAAGTGCTGGAAGTCCAGAACGATGCGTGGGCGGGCGGGACGCGTGGAGCTCGCCGGAGCCGCTCTGCCGAGCTTGCTCAGGAACCAGATGGCGCCGGACCACTGAGCGACGGCGGTGGCCCAAGCGGCCCCAGCCAGCCCCCATCCCAAGCCGAAGATGAGGATGGGATCGAGCACGAGGTTCACCACGTTGAGCCACAGCGTCACCAGAAGTGGCGTTCTTGTATCCTGGTACCCTCTGAATATTCCGTGCGACGCCGTAATCAGAAGAACGGCTGGTCCGGCCAGGGCCCGTATTCGGAGGTAGGTGCGGGCCGGGACGAACAGCTCGCCCTCGGCCCCCATGACACGGAGCACCGGGCCGGCAGCCAGCTCGAGACCAGCCAGCGCTCCTACCCCGATGACGACCGCCAGTGTGAGGGCCTGCACGGACAGGTGCCGAGCGCTGTCCTGCTCTCCGCCTCCGACCGCCCGGGCCACAAGGGGCGTCGTTCCGTAGGCCAGGAAGTTGAACACGACAAACGCCATCGCGAACACGGCCGCGTTCACGCCGAGAGCCGCCAGAGGCACCGTACCGAGCCGTCCTACGAACAAGGTGTCAACCAGGGACACCAGGGGGTCTGCCGCGAGAGCACCAAGCGCCGGCAGAGCAAGAGCGAGGATCCGGCTGTCCAGCGTGTTTATTCTCTGACGCCTCATCCCTCGAACCTGTCCTGCCAGCCCCGGGCAAACAACGGGTCTGCAAAATTGGACAAACCGGATATCGACGTTACATTGGGCGTCCTTTTCTTACTCTGAGTCGTAAGACTCTTACGTCAAGATACGGGAAAGCCATGAGAATCACGTCCAAAGGGCAGGTGACGATCCCTGCGCCCATCCGGGAGAAGCTGGGTCTACTTCCTCACAGCGAAGTAGAATTCGAGGTCGTCGCCGACTGGGTGAGGATTCGCAAGATCAGCCATAGCAGACGCCGCGGACTGGCGTACGTAGAGTCCCTGCGGGGCAGAGCTCACACAGGTCTGACCACAGAAGACATTCTGCGGCACGCGCGCGCCGAACAACGCCGTGCGGAACAGCCGTGAGGGGAGTGCTGGTCGACAGCGACGTGCTCCTGGATGTTTTGACCGAGCACCCCACCTGGTACGACGCCTCAGCGGCGAGCCTCGCGGTCCTGGCCGAGACGCACACTCTCCATGTGAACCCGATCATCTATGGTGAAGTGGCGGCCGCGTTCGATCGCATCGAGGACCTTGATGCGGCGATCCCCAGACACTCCTTCCGGCGGCTCAACCTCCCCGACGCAGCCGTGTTCCTGGCCAGCCGCTTTCGGAAGATCCCCGCCGGGACCGACCGGGCCGGGCTCCTGGTCGGGGCTCACGCTTCGATCGCCGACCTCATTCTGTTCACACGCTCGGAGGGCCGCTACGCCGCCTTTCCCGCCCTCAAGCTCATCACCCCCCAGGCGGCAGGTCTTTTGCCGGGTCCGGTCGCAATCAGCGACACAGGCGCGCTCCGCAGCCCCGACACTTCTGACTTCGCCGCCGCCCGCTGACCCCATCCCCAGACAGTGAATCCTCAGGCCCGGCCGAGGATTTCGCCTGCTTGACACCTCACACACCAGCGTTCCTGGGTTTTCCGGAACCGCACTTGCTCCTCACATGGATCCGAAGGGCACTAGCAATACGACCCTTCCGGATGGAGCGTTCCCGGATCACACGCGGATCCATTAAGCGAGTGAAGAGCCGGCCAGTGGTTCCTGGATACGCTCCGACGGAAGGGTCTTTGCTATGCTACCTGGGCTGCTCGAATTATGAAGTGGCCGCTTCGGTACTCTCGCCTTCAGGCACCGGAACGTGGATCGGAGCCGCCAGCTGAACGTGCAGCGTAGAGCCGCTCGGTAAAGACGCCCAATGATCCTTGGTAGCGAGTGCCACGCCGGTTCCCGCCGCAGCGCCGGCCGCCGCACCGATGGCGGCGCCTTTCACGTTGCCGCCGATCACACCACCCAGAACAGCCCCGGCCGCGGCCCCGCCGCCGATCTTCGTGCCCTCATTCGTCATCTCCGAGTGCTCCACCAGCCGGACGGTCGTCGGCTGCGCATCCAGAACGAATCGATCGCTGCCGATGTTCAGTGAGCTGAACACCACGGTCATGGACGGTGGCTGTTCCGAGATAGCGCTGATACTTCCGCGCAGGACGGATCCAGCCGGAATGACGATGTCGGCGCCAATCTGCACGGGCGCTTTGACCGAAGCGGAGACGGCTTCCCCGGCCTGCGTCGTCCGGGTATTCACGCCCCCGTCAAGACTCACTTCCAGGCCCGTGCCTGATGGCACCTCTGCAAAGTTTTCCTCCTCCGCACCCAGTCCGGAACATGATACTCCGGCCAGGGAGACCAGGCCGATGGCCCACAGTCGTCCGTAAATGCTCATCTTACACACCTTCCGCCTCATAGTTGTTCTGATTCCTGGCGAGCACAGAGTGCCCGGCTAGTTTCACCAGTGCGCAAGTATCCAGCCTGAGGAGAGAGAATGAGCCAGAATCTGAGCACTCACCCGTCCAGCCGATCGCGCGGTAGGCGCAGCCTTGTTCGCGCTGGCGCTTTGGCGCTGGCTCTGGCCAGCGCGGGCCAGGCGGCCGCGCAGGACAGCGTCACGACGACCCAGTTAGCCGACGACCTCTACCTTCTTCAGGCCGGCCGGGATGGCAACGTGGTCCTGAGCCTGAGTGAGCACTCCGCTGTCCTGGTCGACGCGCAGACCGCGGCGGCGGCTCCAGCCGTTGCCGCCGCTGTAGCAGGCCTGGCAGATGTGCCAGTGGAGATGGTGCTCACGACCCACTACCACGATGACCACCTGGGTGGAAACGAGTATTTCCGGTCCCGCGGCGCTACAGTGCTGTCGCACTCCAATGTTCCTCGGCAGGCATCGGCGGATACCTTCATCGCGGCCCTGAATTGGACCAGGAAAGCCGCTAAGCCTGAGGCCCTGCCCGACGAGCTCATTGAACTCGATCTCGAAATAAGGCCCGGTGGCAGAGCGATAAGCGTATTCCATTTTCCGGCTGCTCACACGGACGGAGACCTGGGGGTCTTTTTCCCGGTCGCCAACGTCCTGCACGCGGGCGATATCGTCGAGATCGGCGCTTATCCGTTCGTCGACTGGTGGGCCGGGGGTAGTCTGGACGGGATGATCGAGGCTGTAGGGCGCATCAGCGAAATCGCGGATGAGGAAACGAAAATCGTTCCTGGGCACGGGGCCGTAATCGACCGAGCCCAGCTTCTGGCCTATCTTGAGATGCTCACCGTCGTGCGTGAGCGCCTGGCCGCAGCTCTACAGCGGGAGGACGATTTGGAGACGATCATGCTGAACTCCCCGGTGGCGGAGTTCGATGCGGAAAATGGCGGGCCGGCGGCGGGCCGCCGATTCGTTGGTGTGCTGTACCTCGGTTTGACGGGCGACCACACTCCGTAGTACTGGTCCCCGGCTACTTCACTCAGCCTCTTATCGGGAGATCAATCCATGGAAGCACAGAACTACGGCAATCACAGGAAGTGGGTACCGCTGTATCACTTCATCGCGGCCGCGCTCGTGCTCGTCTTCTTCGGGGCATCGATCTGGAGGCTCATCAAGCAACCGTCCCTGGGCCAGACGATCAACCTCGGCATGGCCGCGGGCCTGGTTCTGGTGTTTTTCTATGCGAGAGCGACGGCGCTCGTGGTCCAGGATCGTGTAATCCGTCTGGAAGAACGACTCCGGCTGCGAGAGTTGGCAGGAGCGGATCTGACCAGCCGCATCGACGAGTTCACGACGGACCAACTCATTGGCCTTCGCTTCGCCACGGACGAGGAGCTGCCTGGACTGGCACGCAAGGTAATTGACGAGTCGATCACTGGCCGTGACGCGATCAAGAAAATGGTTCAGAACTGGCGGCCTGATCACGCCAGGGCCTGAGGCAGCCTGCGTGCTCGCCCTCGCGAATATGCCGGAAGGCCGCGCCGAATAGCGAGAATAGCGCCAGCGGCACGAGTGTTGCTCACTAACCCGGGCAGTCGTATGGGACCCCTGTACCACGTACAGAGGGACTCGTATCGTAAGTACGTGGCTGCTGGCAACCTACATAACGGGGAGTAGTTACCATGCGGAAAGTATTATTGACGTTTGCGTTCCTGCTGTTTCTGGCGGGAACAGCAAAGGAAGCCCAGGCTCAGGCGCGATTCGGCGTGCAGGCCAACATTGCCGAAGATTTTGACTTCGGTGTCGGAGCCCGGGTGGCTCTTTCACCTCCGGGACCGAGCCCTATCAAACTCATCGGAAGCTTTGACCTTTACTTTCCCGATGACCCGGTGGACTACTGGGAGTTGAACGGGAACATCGTGTACGTCGTCCCGGTTCAGAACAGCGCCGTGGCGCCGTACGTCGGAGGAGGCCTTAACATTGCCCATGCATCGGTAGACGGAGTGCCGTTCGCATCCGATACTGAGGCTGGTCTGAACCTGCTCGGCGGCATCGAGTTCGGGGGTACCGTCCCGATTTTTGTCGAAGCTAAAGTGGAGGTTGAAGGTGGAGAGCAGTTCGTCGTCACAGGCGGGATCTT